>JANMVC010000060.1:0-5087 GCA_031392315.1 Pyrinomonadaceae bacterium
TGGGCGCCACGTTTTCAATCAGCAATCTGGGAATGTTTGGGATCGACGAATTCACGGCCGTGATCAATCCGCCGGAAGGCGCCATCCTGGCCATCGGTGCGATGGCGCCAAAGCCGGTGGTTCGCGACAACGAAATCGTGATTCGCCAGATGATGCGCGTCACGATGTCCTGCGATCATCGCGTCATCGACGGCGCCACCGGCGCGAAGTTTTTACAGACCTTCAAGAAGATTCTTGAGAACCCTCTCTTCCTGGTTGTCTGATCCTCGCTAGAGCGCATTAAGAAACGCCGCCAGATCGTCGCGCTCCTCATCTGTAAAAACGAAACCCAAATGAATCTCGTAGTGCCGGACCACGCTTTCCAGCGTCGGCGCGATCCCGTTATGAAAGTACGGCGCGCGGGCCGCCAGCGCGCGTATCGTTGGCGTCTGGAAGTGGCAGAAGTCGTTCCAATACCTTTCCACTCTCTTGAATCTGAACTCGTACGGCTGCTTTCCGCTATTCGACTTCGGCGACGAGTATGGGCACAATTCCTTATTTCACTTCGAGAACGTGGTTAGAAATCCTTTGCTCGCAAAAACAACTTCAAAGTCTTCGATCGGAGATCGCGCGCTCGCTCCCCATCTGGCGCTGGTTGCCGTGCAGGTCATGTTTGGCACTTGGCCGATCTTCGGAAAGATCGTCCTTCGGTCGATGTCGCCCACCAGCCTGGTCGGCTTTCGCATCTGTGGCGCCGCGCTCATCCTGACGTTGTTCCGTCGACAGCTAGGCGAGTTAATCCGTTTGCCCAGGCGCATACTCGCCTGGGTGGTGCTCTCAAGTCTCCTCGGAGTCGTCTTAAACCAGCTTCTTTTTGTGAAGGGCCTGTCGTTTACCACCGCAATCAACGCTTCGCTGCTAACGACTACAATTCCGGTTTTCACGCTCGCCGTCAGCATCGCACTCGGTCATGACCGAGCTTCGCTACGTCACATTCTGGGAATCGCTTTGGCGGCGGCCGGAGTGGTCTACCTGGTCGATCCCTGGCGGGCAAGCTTCTCTGCCGAAACTACCTTGGGAAATATTTTGATCGTGATCAACTCCTTCTGCTATGGCGCGTACATCGCAGTCTCGCGAGATCTCTTTCGACGCTACGGCGCTCTGACTGTGATCACCTGGCTCTTTGTGATCGGTACCCTGCTTACTTTGCCGTTGGCCGGATATTCATGGAGCGGCGATCAGCTCGGCTCGGTTTCTTTGGGAGCGTGGTTGACACTCGCATACATCATTCTGATCCCTACCGTTGGCGCCTACTATCTGAATTCGTGGGCGGTCACACGCGTGTCACCGAGCATCGTGGCAATCTACATTTATTTGCAGCCGCTGCTGGCGTTTGGGTTTGCGCCGATGATTTTGGGAGAGAGTTGGAACTCCAGAACAATCGTCGCTTGTATTCTGATTTTTGCGGGTGTGGCGGTGGTGACGATTTACGGTCGGAGCCGCGCCGTTGAAGAGGTTTCCGAACATCCAGACGCGCTGGCACATTGACGGATGTGTAACGCAAACTGTTAGTTTGCGGTATTAGTTTCCGTTCAGCTTGACGCTTTCGGAAGAGCGCAAACAAACCGTTTGCGTTACAAGAGCGGCGTGATGATGCGACCGACTGGATACAGATTCATATGGGGATCCCAATAGGGCGAGCGCTTGTAAAAGAATTCCAAACGCGCCGCCGGGTCAGCAGCAAACCCGGCATCGTTCGCCAAGAGCTTATGAAATTCTTCGGCCAGCCGTGGGTCGGCGGCTAACATCTCGCGCGCGAGTTTCTCCACTACGTAAGCTTCGCCGTATTCCTTCTGCTCGAAAGTCGCATTAAAGAAACCCCAGCGCACCAGTGAATCTGGCGCTTCCGGTTCGAGCAGATTGATTGCGACCCGCGCCCACTGCTGTGCGAGCGGGACAATAACTGATCCAGCAGGAAAGGTGCGGACTTCGGTCACCTTCTCGGCTTTGAACGTTGGCATTTGCCTTCCTTCAAAGGGGCCGCCCGGCCATTGCACGTCAACGAATCCATAGCTTTCGACTTCAACCGTCAGCGGCTCGCCCAGCGTCTGCGTCGTCAAACCGTGGGCGGCGAGGATTCCGATCACCTCCTGCCACTGGGCCGGAACAATGTAGTAGAGCGGGATTGCGACGGCCTTGGTAACTCGAAAGTCGTCGTACATCGGAACCGTCAGTTCGATAGGCGCGCTTCCGAAAGTGACGCGCTTGTCGCCAGACACGTCGCTCATCTCGGTGTGATACTCAAATCCTCTCAGATGGTAAGGCCGCGTCTTTTCGGTTATCTCGAAGTCGAGCGGGTAGAGTCGCGCTGGATCATAATCTTGACCTGCCGCCAGCGTCTCCTCGTCCGCTAGCCGCCCCGCTTCCAATAGGCTTTCCGGATCGCGGTTCACCTCATCAAGTGCGAAGCGCAAAAAGTCGTAGGTGCCAATCACCCGCGGCCGATACGGCTTCAGCATGTGTGTTTCGATTAAGATTCCCGGGCGATTTCGCAGCGGCGTGTAGCCGGTGGAGAAGCGCGGGCTGCCGTTAAAGTCGCGTATGCCGATGGTTAGATCGCGATTGTCGATAAACTCGAGATACCAGGAAATTACATTGCCTGCGTTTTCTGTCGCGGCGGCGACGCGGTCGTCGAATACGCTTTTCTCCCAAGCCAGCACGCTGGGAGCGACGCCCGCATGATGCTCGTGATGAAATGTGATGTTGCAACGATAGTCAGCGCCATCAGTGACATGACAATCGATGAACAGGTCCGGTTGCCAAGTGTTCCAGAGCGAAAGCCAGGCTCGCGTTTCCGGCGTGTCGGCTTTCATGTAGTCGCGATTGAGGTTTTGGTAACTGGCGGTCGTGCGCCAGCCCATTTCTGCCGGTCCGTTCTGATTGATTCGATTGTAGGGAGTCGAGCGCTCGTGGCCATCGGTGTTGTAGATGGGAATGAAGAGCAGCACCAGATTCTTGAGTAGTCCCTCGTGCGTCTTCGTGATGGCAATGTCACGCAACAGCGCCAGGCCGGCGTCTTTGCCATCAGGCTCGCCCGCGTGAATGCATGCCTGGATCAGGACGACCGGCTTGCGCGCGCGCTTTGCCGCGTCTGGGGAGAACGCCCTGTCTTCCGACGCGATCAAGAGCGGTAGGTCGCGCCCTTGTCCGCTCTTCCCAAACGACTGAAATTCAATGAAAGGCGAAGCGTCTGCTAGTCGCTGGCAGTAAGCGATCGTGGCGTCGTAACGCGGCGTTTCGCGATAGTCAGTCAGTTCAGCAGGCGTCAGCCACTCGCCAGTTATATGGGGATTTTGATTTTGTGACATTGGTCTCGGGTAGCGTCCTTAATCTCTGGCTCTCAGCGCCAAGGGCGCGAAATGCAATAGCCTAGGGCAACGCCCTAGGTAAGAGGTATCGCGAAACTGAAAGCGCTGAAGGCGCGAAATAGGAATTGCTGGTCGAAATTGAGTTGATGCAGCCTACTCAGAATTTCGCGCCTTCAGCGCTCAATGGACTTCAAATGCTTGGACCTGGGCCGCTGGCCCAGGCTATTACATTTCGCGCCTTTGGCGCTGAAATATCGGGATTGCTATTGGTGTTGTCGCAGCACCTTATCACACGAACGGCATTGGGTGCGGCGTCGTGCGTTCAACGTGCCACACGAGGCGCAACGCAAATACATCGTGCGTGCAAACCAGGAGGTAATGATCGCACTGAAGCTCAGAATAGCAATCAGCACAACCGCGTTCAGAAGAAACTCTCTCAATCTTTGTGTGTCTCCTGGTGAAATCTCCGGGCCGCTCAAGTTTGATTCACATTAGCGCCAGCCGACTGTTTGATACAAGCATACCAGCCTGCCGACACAAATCGTTGAGGAATTCAGGAGAGCTATGTTAGATTGCACGGAAAGTTTTCCCATCATGAAATCGTTAAGAGACGAATAATATTGTACGACATCGTAGAAAAACATCTGCCCATGTCAGAAGGCGACGGCAAGGCGGCGCGCAAGAAGCGTCCGCGCATACTTGCCATCACCACTGACTGCTGCACTGGTTGCGCAGGTTCCCCGGCGTGCATCGAGTATTGCCCAATCGAAGCCTGTATGTTTTGGGTGCCCGATGAGGATCATCCTCCGTTCGGACGGATCGAAGTTGATCCTTACCTTTGCATTGGTTGCCAGAAATGTATCAGCAAAGGTCCCGATGGCGCATTTCTCGACGGTTGTCCCTGGGATGCGATCGAGATGGTGCCAACTGACGACTGGGAAGCAGTCCACGGAATCATACTTCCCGATCTTCCACCCGCTCCGCCTAGTCCTTAGGTTTTTCCTGAACTGAATTCATCCGGCCCTGAATAGCTTTCGCTGTCAGGGCCGCTTGTTGTTTTATGCGATCAGACGAGGAACCAGAGCTGTCCGCGAACGAATTCACCACAGGCAAGTCGTCCGCTTCGCCCACCAAAGACAATGCTCGTAACGCCTCCCAGATGCTGTCTTCATCGGAGTTGATCGTTAACAGCGTTGCGCCGGCGGCGACTGTGGTACCGGCCGGAGCGATTATCTTCGCCAAGCTTCCCGGCAGCGGCGAACGCGCCTCGACGGCTGTGTTATCAAGCTGATCAATTCGAACCAGCAACGTGCCGCGTGCGACCTCCGCACCTTCCTTTAGCGTGCTGGCGACAACACCTGACACCGGCGCGAGCAGCGAATAAGGTTCGAGCATTGCCCGCAGTTCAGGGCGTCCACTCTTGTCACTGAATCTCACCAACGCCAGGGCCGCGTTTCGGCGGACGATTGGTTCCGGATCGCGCACGAGCTTCAGCAACGCCTGATGAAACTCCTCTGAGTGGTTGTCAAAGCCCATCAGCCAGGCAACGGTCAAACGAAACTCTCGTTCGGGACTCGCGGCCAACTGAATCATCTGCGGATACCATTGACGGGCGCTCGGGTCTCCGCGTTCGATGCGTTGCTGCACCTGCAGCAGTGCGTGCTGCACGTGTCGAGGACGGCTTTGATCGACGAGGTAAGTAGCAATGTCCGCGTCAGAAAGATCGCGGCCAAACCAGGA
>JANMVC010000139.1:0-2917 GCA_031392315.1 Pyrinomonadaceae bacterium
CGCAAAAAACACGCCGCGACTTTTGCGCGAACGGCGCCGCGGAGTGCCGCAGTTGAGCGCTCCAGAAACTAAACCGGCGGCGGCCAGTCCATTGAGAAACGAGCAAGCTCCGCAGGCTTTGAACAACTAATGGCATTCAAGGAATCACTTCGCGACGTCATGTACAAGGTAGCGCCCAGCCGCATTCTGGCCGGCTACCATTACCTGAAAACGGTGCATCACGCGCGCCGTCTGAGCGCGCTAAGAGACAGCGGCGGCGACCGTCAGGTTTGGCTGGACGCGCTCTGGAGTTCTCATTTTTTTCGTCCCCTGCAAAAGCAGTCAGAGATTCTGGGTTTGGTGGAAATCGTGAACCGCCTTAAGCCTTCGACAATTTGCGAAATTGGCGCGGCCGGCGGCGGCACCACGTTTCTGCTGGCCCATGCCGCGCCGCGCGACGCGGTGATCGTTACCGTTGACCTGATATTTAGCGAGCGACGCAAAGCCGCGCTCAAAAAGTTTGCCATCGGCGAGCAAAAGATTTTCTGCCTGGAAAAAGATTCGCACCGGCAGGAAACAGTAACTGACGTCAGCAATTGTTTGCCCGAAGGAAAACTCGACGTGCTCTATCTGGACGGTGATCACAGCTACGAAGGTGTCAAAGCCGACTTCGAATTGTTCAGCCCGCTGGTCAGACCCGGCGGCATCATCGTCTTCCATGACATCGTTCCGGATTTCAAGACGCGCCATGGAATTCAGACCACAAGTTACGCTGGCGGCGTGCCACAGTTTTGGCAGGAGCTCAAGGCTGTTCACAAAAATGTGGAAGAGTTGGTCGAGGATTCGGACCAGGACGGATATGGCATTGGTATCCTGCATTGGAAAAATTAAGAATGACAGTTTCCACAACTCCAAACATCAAGCAGGACGAGCCGACGGCCGTAGATCTGTATCTCGACCTGATGAAGAAGTGTTTGGCGAATTTGATTTACGGAGAGCTGGAGGGGTGGCCGGTTGAACCGCAGAACCCGCTGAAGCGAAAGATCGTCGCCGCCTTTCGCACACGCGGGATGAAGCTGGTTTGGGACCGCCCTTACGACCCGCAGGCGCGGCTCATGGGCCAAGATCGACCGGCCGGCGCGCACACCATGATGGGCATCAAGCGGCTGGACAATTTGCAGCGCTGCGTGGAAGACGTGTTGCGGCAAGACGTCGCCGGAGACTTGATTGAGACCGGGGTGTGGCGGGGCGGCGGCACGATTTTCATGCGCGCGATCCTGAAGGCATACGCGGTTACGGACCGGCGCGTTTGGGTGGCGGATTCGTTTGCCGGCCTGCCGCCTCCCGACCCTGCGAAGTATCCGGCGGATACGGACGACATCCATTACACCTTGAAAGACTTGGCCATCTCAGTGGACCAGGTGAAGGCAAACTTTGCCAAGTATGGGCTGCTCGACGATCAGGTTCGCTTTCTGAAGGGTTGGTTTTCAGAGACCTTGCCTACCGCGCCGATTGAACGGCTGGCAGTGGTCCGTCTCGACGGCGATATGTATGAATCAACCATGGACGCGCTCTCCGCGTTGTACCCAAAGCTCTCGCCAGGCGGTTACCTGATTGTCGATGACTATGCATTGAGCGGGTGTGAAAAAGCTGTTACTGACTACCGGAAGGCAAACGGTATCGACGAGGAAATTCTCCCCATCGATAGCTGCGCCGTTTACTGGCGGCGTGCGTCTTAGGTGGCACACGCATCTTGCGCGTGATTCGCGACCGAGACGCCAGTGCCACATTCCTGAAATAATGCGCGTTGAAAATGGTAATGCTGGATCGCCCGGTCGTGTGCTGCACATCGTTCCCGCGTTGTTCGGGCATGATGATGGAGTCGTCGGCGGCGCCGAACGTTACGCGCTCGAGTTAGCGCGTCATATGGCGAATGAAACGCCCACCACGCTCGTGAGTTTTGGTGATCGCGAGCGGCGCGAGAGTCTCGGGCAGTTGAAGATTCACGTCATTGGCGGTCCCTGGTACGTGCGCGGCCAGCGCACCAATCCCATTTCACTTTCGCTCGTCTCCGCGTTGCGCCAGGCAGACATCATCCATTGCCATCAGCAACACGTGCTGGCCAGCAGTTTTGCCGCATTGATTTGCAAGATTACGCGGCGGCGCGTTTTTGTCAGCGACCTCGGCGGCGGCGGCTGGGATATTTCGGCTTACGTTTCCACCGACCGCTGGTATCGCGGGCATCTGCACATCAGCGAATACAGCCGCAAGATTTTCGGCCACGCCGGCCAGCCCTGGGCGCATGTAATTCTCGGCGGCGTGGATACCGAAAAATTTTCGCCGGATGAAACTGTAGCTCGCGACGGCACAGTGCTCTTCGTCGGGCGTCTGCTGCCGCACAAAGGCGTCAACGATCTGGTGAACGCAGTTGCTCCCGACATGCCGCTCGAACTTATCGGCCAGCCGGGTGATCCGAAATTCCGCGCAGACTTGAAAGAGTTGGCCGCCGGCAAGCGCGTTACGTTTCGACACGACTGCGACGATGCTGAGATCGTGCGGGCCTATCGCAAAGCTTTATGCATTGTGCTGCCGAGTGTTTACCAAACGATGTACGGCGCGGAGTCGCGCGTCCCCGAGCTGCTGGGCCAAACGCTGCTGGAAGGAATGGCATGTGGCACGCCGGCAATTTGCACTGACGTCGCGAGCATGCCGGAAGTGGTCGAGGATGGCGTCAGCGGTTTTGTCGTGCCGCCGAACGACAGCGCGGCGCTGGGTCAGAAGCTGCGCTGGCTGCGCGAACATCCTGCGGAAACGAAGACGATGGGCCATGCCGCGCGCCAACGGGCGCTGGAGAAATTTACCTGGCCGCAGGTGGTGCGCCGTTGCTTGGAGGTTTACGCCGCATGAGCCTGCTTCAGGAAACCGCGCGCCGGACATC
>JANMVC010000288.1:0-2156 GCA_031392315.1 Pyrinomonadaceae bacterium
TTCTAGGAAAGTACACTTGATCGAGTAGGTCCTCGTCTGGGACGTACTTCTTATTCATAGCCTGCCCGTCTGCATATTGCTTAAAATTCTGCATGACAGTTTCGGTGTCACAGTCTTTAACGGGCATCCGGAGTCTTTTAATGGCATCGATAACTGCTGCCTTCCCAGAGTGCTTTCCTAGCACCATCTCCGTGCCGTTCCACCCCACACTTTCTGGTCGTATGATTTCATACGCTGCAAAATGAGACATCATTCCGTGCTGATGAATACCGGCCTCGTGAGCAAAGGCGTTGCGCCCTACGATCGCTTTATTCGGTTGCACCGGGCAGCCAATGATCGACGACAGCAGTTGGCTGGCTGGATACAGCTCTTCAGTCTGAATCGACGACTCAAAAGGAAGCTGGTCCGCCCTCACCTTCATGGCCATCGCGATCTCTTCCAGCGAAGCATTGCCGGCGCGTTCGCCGATGCCATTGATCGTGCATTCCACCTGTCGGGCGCCGGCATCGATTGCCGCCAGGCTATTCGCCACTGCCAGTCCCAGATCGTCGTGACAATGCACACTGATCGTGACGTTGCGGTCACCGACCACCTGCTCGCGAATCCGTCGCACCAGCCGGGAAAATTCAACTGGCATCGTGTAGCCAACAGTGTCAGGCACGTTGATGATCGTCGCGCCGGCATCGATGGCAGTGGCAAACACTTCGCACAGGAAGTCTACGTCGCTCCGCGTCGCGTCCTCCGCGGAGAATTCAACGTCTTCGGCACACTCGCGCGCGAGAGCGACTGCCTGACGCGTCATCGCAATCACTTCGGCTCGGGTCTTATGGAGTTTGTACTCAAGATGCAGGTCGGAGGTGGCCACAAAAGTGTGGATGCGCGGATGGGCCGCGTGTTCCAAAGCCGCCGCAGCTCTTAGGACATCCTGCTCAGAAGTGCGGCAGAGCGCTGCGACCGTGACGTTGCGGCATTCTGCTGCCACAGCTTTCACCGCGGCAAAATCCCCTTCCGAAGAGATCGGGAAGCCTGCCTCGATGATGTCGACTCCGAGCGTTTCTAGTTGGCGCGCCATGCGGACCTTTTCGGCCAGGTTCATGGAACAACCAGGCGATTGCTCGCCGTCGCGCAGCGTCGTATCAAACACCGCAATCCGTTCTTTTGCCATTTTTGCCACCTCCAAAAGCCTTGAATCCTAGGGCCGGAGGGCAGATTAGTCAAAGTTATAATTCCTATGACAACATAACCAATCGTGTTAACATAACCCAGGCTTTGGCGAGCATAAGCTGAACCCTTGTAACGCAAACTGTTAGTTTGCGGATGGCGGGAAGTGGATCGGCGCGAGGCTGATGCAAACTGACGGTATGCATTTCAACGGAGTCGTTCATCTATGGACATGAATCAGCTTGAGGTGCTGCTGGCGGTTGCCCAGGAGAAAAGCTTCTCGCGCGCGGCCGAGCGCCTTCACCGCACCCAGCCGGCCATCAGCCAGGCGATTCGGCGGTTGGAAACTGAAATCGGTGAGCCGCTCTTCGATCGCTCATCGAAGGATGGAACGATGACAGCCGCAGGGCGATTGCTGCTGGGCCACGCACAGCAGATGCTGAACCTCCGCCACAGCGCCCACGCGGCCATCAAAGAATTGAAGGGGCTACATCGCGGCAAGTTGAGCCTGAGCGCTAACGAATACACCGTCCTTTACCTATTGCCTCTCCTCCCCATGTTTCGCGCGCGCCACCCACACATCAAGATCGAAGTGAAGCGGAGCCTGGCGAGTCGGATCTCTTCGGAGATACTCGCACGCGAAACTGAAATTGGCATCGTTTCCTTCAAGCCCAACGACAAAGCCATCGCTTCAGTCGCAGTGCTTACGGACGAATTAGCGTTGATCGTCTCCCCTAAACATCCGCTGGCGGCGAAGCAAGTCGTTTCGGTGCGGGAACTCGGCGCGGAATCATTCATTGCACACAATGTTCCCTCGCCTTACCGGGAAAAAGTCGTGCGGACGTTTGAAAAATATCGGACGCCGCTGAATATCGCGCTGGAGATGCCGACGCTGGAAGCGATCAAGCGGTTCGTTGAAGCTGGAATGGGTGTGGCTTTGGTTCCCAGACTGGCGGCGCAGACGGAAATAGCCCGCGGACAGGTG
The DNA here is from genome assembly GCA_031392315.1 of Pyrinomonadaceae bacterium. Lineage (GTDB taxonomy): Bacteria > Acidobacteriota > Blastocatellia > Pyrinomonadales > Pyrinomonadaceae > PSRF01. Next base: position 2,147 of record JANMVC010000288.1, read on the forward strand.
GCGGCCCTTA
>JANMVC010000307.1:0-2250 GCA_031392315.1 Pyrinomonadaceae bacterium
TATTTGCCATGTGCACCACACATTCCGCTCCTGACGGAGCTAGGAGATTTTTAGAAAGCTTGTTCTATAAATATTTGGCTCCTGACGGAGCCAACAGCAAGCCATTTCATCCCTAAGGTGGCACATCCCGAAAGCAAGAAGTCTTGCAATCCACCAGCAAGAAGACTGTTTGAGAGGCAGTCCAACCGTGATTTCCAATCTCGTGGGTTGTAGCTTTCGGTCTTGTAGAATTGAACTTCGATCGGTACGGCGAGAGTCTCATATAAGATCGCGTCGTTTCATTCGCGACCGCCATCTCCTCAACCTTTCTAACATTGAGAACTTCACCAGATTTAAGATCCAGTAACAAGTCCTTCAGGTTTTCCTTCAGTTGATCCTTTGAATATCCTTGCCTCCTATTACCGTCTTACTTACCGAACTTGAACGAATTGAGAACGATTGCCAACCCTCCCTTTTCGCCTACGTCGTCAACACTACGGACGTCCGGGCTTTCAGAAGAAGCCAGCATGATCAGTGCGGCGCCCTTTCGTCCCCCGGAGCTCGGAAACAGCACCACGCGTCCGTAAAAATCCAATTCTTTAGTCTTGCTGCTATGACTCGTAAAGCGAAATTCGTATCCATCCAGGCCGGCCACTCGGACCTCCCCTTCGGAGACCTTTTCATATTCCGGGAACCCGCCGGAAAATTGTTGACTGAGTTGGCCTGCGAGTTGCGGCAATAATGCCAGCGGTGCATTGCAGTAACCTACGGCGAAGTTCTCGGTCGTGATCTGGTCTGACGTTAGACCCTCGACCTTGACGAAATTCGGCGAACTACCCCGGCCCGCTTCGGGATCACGCTTCCACGAATTGGGATAGTCAAACGAGAAATCAACGTAGTTCTCCTCCAGCTTTCCGGTAAAACCCGACCTCGAGTTTTCATAGCGCGTGGCCCGAGCGTCAGTGCTCACCGAGCCGTTACGGTTGGAACCGTTCTTGTTTGTTGAGTACTCGCTGCCGTAAGCCAATAGCAGGAAAATTCCTAACCCGGTTAATGAAAGCAAAGTCCTCGGCATTTGATTTCTCATTGAAGCTCCTCTTTGAATTTGATCGGGCGACGGCAAAGAACGCCATGATCGCCGCCGTTAAGTAGAAGAAAAGATCGGTCCAATCGAACGATCCTGGCACCAGCCGCGCAAGCTGGCCCAACTCGCTGCCGGCGCCAAGCACAGGCCCCGCCGCGAGACAAGCAATCTTAGAAACTGACCAACGTGATCCTGACCAAACGTGGCCCATGAAAGCGGTTAATGCATAGACCCACAATCCGTCGGGCAGGGAGTAAACGAACCAGAAAGGCAGCGCCGCTGACCCGGCGGCGGTCGCCAGCCTCAACTGCAGAATCATTGGTTCCAGGCCCAGCGCCCGAAACCACTTGAACATCGTCAAGCCGGGATCACGCCAGCAGACATAAATAAGCCCGCCCACGAGCATCGGCAGCGCCACATGAAACAGCAGAAAAGATTTTTTTAGTTTAAGCAAATCAGGCTCAGGCTTGGCAACTTGTGAAACCGACGTCTAGCACAGGGCGCCCATCGTTTAAGCTAATAGAGATTCCCCTCGCGCTTGCGGCCGGTGTAATCCACGTAGACCACTTTGAGCTCTGTGTAGAAGTCGAGAGCAGTCGATCCTTGTTCGCGGTCGCCAATTCCGGTTCCCTTGATCCCGCCAAAGGGAATGTGTGCCTCGCCGCCCGTTGTGGGCGAGTTGATGTGGGTCATGCCGGTTTCGATCTCGTCAACGAAACGGAAGATGCGGGCTGCGTCGTTGGTAAAGATCGACGACGACAAACCGTATTCAGTGTCGTTGGCTACCACCATCGCCTCTTCAAAATTCTTGACGCGCAACACTGAAAGCACCGGGCCAAAAATTTCTTCACGCGCGATGCGCATGTCGGGTGTGACGTGATCGAAAATTGTCGGATGCACAAAGAAGCCTTTATCGAGCCCGTCGCCAGTGGCGCGAGAGCCGCCGCAGAGAAGCGTCGCGCCATCTTCGCGGCCAATGTTGACATACTTCAAGACTGTCTGGAACTGACCTTCATCAACGCTCGGGCCCATCTCCGTATTTGGAACCTTGCCATCGCCAATGCGCATGGAGTCAGCACGCTTATGAAGCCGTTTGACAAATTCATCGGCTATGTCGTTAACCACGATCGCGCGGCTCGTCGCCGTGCAGCGTTGACCGGATGACCCAAAGGCGCCCTGCGCCACCG
>JANMVC010000311.1:0-9525 GCA_031392315.1 Pyrinomonadaceae bacterium
AGTGGGGTGCCGTCCTGCCTGCAATCCTTCATTCACCGAGCACAACCGCTTGCAAGCCCACGCGCAAAAAAGAACGCCGACCCATCGAGGGTCGGCGAAGTTTATTAGGGAGACTTGATCCAGGGGCGATGCCCCTGGCTACCTTATCGCGCGCCGTTAGCGCTTCGACTCGACGCGCTGCGCGCGACCAAGAACGATCCAACACGTCGAAAGTCCAAGGTCCAAAGTCTACCTTTCTCAGGTTGACCGGCCACGGCCTCGGCTTCGCCGCCTGATGTGCGGAGGGGCTTTGCCCTTCCGAACTCCATACTCGAATCTGGGGCTGCGCCCCAACCGGTTCCCGCGAACGTAAAGGGGATGCAGTCAGTACCGCGAGCGGTAGCGACCGGGTCGGACATTCATGCAACCAACCCCAACCACCGCCCATTCGCCCGCCCATTCGTCCGTCAAGGTCTAGCCGCGTAACCGCGGCATCGTGGCACGCGCATCCTACGCGTGATTCCCGCGGCAAACCAATTCACGGGCGGGACGCCCGTGCCACGACGGGATCACCAGTACACCTCCGAAGTCGGAGTTCCGCCTTCAGTCGGACTTTTCGGTGATGCAAAAAAAGCCCGCCTGAAGGCGGTACTCCAACCAGGTTAGGTATGCGCTACTTTCGGCTGCGCCGGCGACGGGTTGGTCGCGGCTGAGTCGGAGGGAGCGTAGTAGAGAATGCGATTGCAATTCTCACAGGTGATCACTTCGTCGCCGCGGCGCACCTGGGCCATCGCCTGCGGCCGCAGCGCCATGAAGCAGGCCATGCACGCGCCGTTGCGCGCTTCGGCCACGGCGATGCCGTCGCGTATGCGCTTGCTGATGCGGTTGTAGTCTGCGCCCATGGCTTTCGGCAAAGCTGAGATCAGCTTTTCGCGTTCAATCCTATTGGCTGCCAGCTTGTCCGCTTGCTCACGAGTTTCATTATCAAACGACTTCAGCCTGGCTTCGCGATCGGAGTTTAGCGAAGCGACTTCCTCAGCGCGTTCGGTCAGGGACGCCTCAGCCTTTTCGAGGGCTTCCATCTTCTCCAGGATTTGCGTTTCCAGCACCGAAATCTGTTTGCGGGCAGCGTCGGCCTCGCGGATGGCGGCGGTGTATTCGTCCTGCTTCTTAGACGACATCAGATTTCGTTCGGCACGTTCGGCTCGCGTTTTCTGCTCGGAAACCTCTATTTCAAGTTGGGTACGGCTGTGTCTGGCATCGTCCCGCGCGGTTTCCAGCGCCCGAATTTCAAAGGCGCGCTGGTCGAATTCTGCTTCGATCTCAGCGCGCCTTTTAGGTATGGCTTCCAGTTCCAGTTGTAGTTTTCTTATACTTGTATCCAGATTTTGTAGAGCGACTAGTTGCTGCAATTCCGCTTTCACTCTTTATTTACTCCTTAAAAGATCAGGTCGGGTGGTGGTGTAAATCAGGCCAATCATTGGTGAGATTATCGGCCATCGTCGCCCGCGGCGCAAGTCGGGGCTGCAATCATTGCTGGGATTCACTAAGCTTCGAAAAACCGGATGAGAACGAACGGCCCGCGGTCCCGGGCGTCAGAATCCGCCCGGGACGAAGTTCCCTGCGCAAATACCCCAAGTCTTATGTAGAATTCGAGAATGCCTGAGATTAGCCGATTCCTAGGAATCGTTATTACCATGTTCTACAATGACCACGGTCCGCCGCATTTTCACGCCGTATACGGTGACTACGCCGTTACGATTTCAATTCGTGATGAAGCGGTGACGGGCCAGTTTCCAAATCGAGCTCTAAGACTAGTCATAGAGTGGTGCAAATTGCACAAGCAAGAGCTGCTTGATAATTGGGAGTTAGCTAAGCAGCGCAAACCTCTGCGACGAATTAGCCCACTGGAGTAACCTTATGATCAGAGTTACGGCCGCTAAGCATGTTAAAGACTATGTCGTTTGGCTACGCTTTAGCGATGGGGTAGAAGGTGAAGTAGACCTTGAGAACGAATTGTTCGGGGAAGTCTTTGAACCTTTAAAGGACAAAGAATTCTTCAAAAAGTTTGTTCTCCATCCTGACTGGCTCACAATCACCTGGCCTAACGGCGCCGACTTTGCACCCGAGTTCCTCTACTCCGCAATACACGTACATGCCTGAAACTTTTCAAGCCGGAAGTCTATTGCGCCGCGTCAAATCAAATCGCCACACAGATGTTGAAGTAGGGTTGTCACGGCAATCGCCGCTGTCTCAGCTCGCAAGGTGCGACCGCCCATCGTGACGATGGTCCAGCCCGCGTCACGCGCAAGAGTAATCTCTTCGTCAGCCCAACCACCCTCGGAACCGATCAGCGCTGTTAGTGAGGATGGCTGAGGAAAACTCCTGCTCGCTTCGTTGAGAGACTGACCGTCGCGCTCAGAAAACATCAAGCGTTGCGAGATATCTTTTGGTTCTCCGGATTGTTGCACGCCTGTTTGAATCAACGACTCAAAACCAATTGGGTTGGTTACGTCTGGTACCACCGCCCGTCCTGATTGCTTCGACGCTTCCAGCGCGATTCGTTGCCATCGCGCCACTCGCTTCGCTGCATCGGAAGCATCGCGTAGACGAATGTCAGCATGCTTCGTTATGACAGGGATAACGCAAACAACACCCAGCTCCGTCGCTTTCTGGACCACCAGGTCAAACTTCTCGCCCTTGAGCAAAGCCACCGCCAGGGTTAGCCGCAACAGTGATTCGGGACGGGCGGGTTCCGCCTGGGCCAGAACCTTGAGCTCGGCGGCATTACGTTCGCTTCGCTCGACTCGGCAGTGAAACTCTTTCCCCAGCCCGTCGAAGACATAGGCTTCGTCGCCGGGTTGCAAACGCAATACGTCGCGCAAGTGGCGCGCCTCATCGACAGCGAGCGTTACGCTCGCAAGGTTGGAACTAAAGGCGCTCGGCGGCGCATAAAATCTTCGTCGCGTCATATTGGTAAAGTCAGCCCTACACCACTATCGCTACCCACTCGCCGTCCTGGGTCATCCTGCTCGGCGCGGTCACGCCGCATTCTCGGAGGCGGGCATTCAAGCGTCTGCCTGAGAATCCAGAATCCCGGAAAGGACCAGCCTCCCGCAGGTGGCGCCCAGGAGCGCCGGCAGTAAAGGCAGAATGACGTCGGCTGTAAGATTGGCGCAGATCACATCCGCCGAAGCTGTCGCCTCTTTCACTGTCCCCACTCGAAAAGCAATCCTTTCATCCACGCCATTCAGGCGCGCATTCTCGCGGGCGATCTCAATCGCGTCCGCGTCCGTGTCACACGCCTCAATGCGCGCGTCGGGCGAAAGTTTCGCGGTCGCGATGGCGAGGATGCCCGTGCCGGTCCCCACATCGAGCAAGCTCCCGCCGCGAAAATATTTCTCAATCGCGGTCAGACAAAGGCGCGTGGTTTCGTGTGTTCCGGTGCCAAACGCCATGCCCGGTTCAATCCTGATCACAATCTGATCGGTCGCTTCCGGAATTTCGCTCCAGGGCGGCGCCACGATGAAGCGACCTGTTTTCACCGGCTGCCAGTTCTTCTTCCACTCGCCCAGCCAGTCCTGGTCCGCCACTTCGCGCAGGCTAGTTTCTCTTACTGAAGTTAACGGCAACTCATAAACGCGGAGCGCATCGGCCACTTCCAGACGCACGCTTTCGCGGTTGGGCAGGTCGCGGAAATAGCCAGTCACTTGCAGAAGTTGGTCCGCTGCTTCGTTGGTTTCCGTGCCCATCGCGCCGGCTTCCATCAGGCCATACTCAACTGCCTCGCGCGCCTCGCGGCTCACAACCAGATCCAACCCATACCAGACATCATGTTTTTGATTTTCTCTTTCGGGATTCAAAGTGCTCATACCAACGTCTCGAATTACAAGCCTCTGGATTTTACGCGCGAGTAGTTTAAGATACGCGTCCTATATGACATCGTCTATTCTCCCTAACCCTGAGAGCACCAGCCCCAACGATTACACGATCTGGAAAGTGATCGCCGCCTCAGCCGTCGGCACGATGATCGAGTGGTACGATTTCTACATCTTCGGCAGCCTAGCGACAGTTATCTCGCCGCTGTTCTATCCCAAGGGAAATAACACGCTCGCGCTGATCGCCTATCTTTCAACGTTCGCAGTCGGCTTTGTCGTTCGTCCTTTTGGGGCGCTTTTCTTCGGACGCATCGGCGATCTGGTGGGACGCAAATACGCGTTTCTCGTGACGCTGCTAATCATGGGCGGCGCAACTTCGCTCATCGGCTTTCTGCCAACATACGCGACGATTGGTTTGGCCGCGCCAATCATTCTGCTGGTGATTCGCATCTTGCAGGGACTGGCGCTGGGCGGAGAATACGGCGGCGCGGCGGTTTATGTAGCGGAACACGTGCCCGACGCGAAACGTGGTTTCTACACCAGCTTCATTCAGATCACCGCGACGCTGGGACTGTTCATGTCGCTGGCTGTCATTCTTTCTATTCAGAACATGATGAGCGCGGAAACCTTCGGCAACTGGGGCTGGCGCATCCCGTTCATCATTTCGATTTTCCTGGTCGGCATCTCGCTCTACATCCGACTGCGCATGAAAGAGTCGCCGATTTTCCAACACCTCAAGAGCGCCGGGATGACTTCCGCGAAGCCTCTGAAGGAAGCGTTCACGCAGTGGAAGAATCTCAAGCTGGTGTTGATTTCGCTCTTCGGCGCGACTGCGGGACAGGGCGTCGTCTGGTACACCGGCCAGTTTTACGCGTTGTTCTATCTGCAAACCGTACTGAACGTAAACGGCACGTCGGCGAGTTACATCATCGCGATCGCTCTGCTGATGGGGATGCCGTTCTTCGTCGTCTTCGGCGCGTTGTCTGATCGCATTGGCCGCAAGCGCATCATCATGTTCGGATGTTTGCTCGCTGCTCTTTCTTACATTCCGATTTATCGCGCGATGCAAAGCGCCGCCGGCTCAAACGTCGTGACCGCGTCGCCTATGCGTAATGCCATCACGGGCGCCATTAACCTGACGCCGCAGACTTATGTTGACGGCGTGTTGCAACCGGCGAAACAGGTTCTGCCTTATGTGGACTTCGCCAGCCTGATCGGCAATCCGATCGCCTGGAAACTAATCCTGCTGGTGTTCATTCAGGTAATCTTCGTGACGATGGTCTATGGCCCCATCGCCGCATATCTGGTTGAGGCTTTCCCTGCGCGAATCAGGTACACGTCGCTATCGCTGCCTTACCACATCGGCAACGGTGTGTTCGGCGGTTTGCTGCCGCTGATTGGGCTTTACGTCGTGGCGCAGACTGGGAATATCTATGCGGGTTTGTACTACCCAATCATCGTAGCGAGCATTACCTTTATCGTTGGCTCATTGTTACTAAAGGAAACCAGACACGTCCTGATCTGGGATGAGACGGAGACTGATTCTGAATGACTGAAACTGAACTGCTAATCTTTCGTGCGAGCAGCTACACCCGATAGTTATTCAGGATGGAACATTCAACCAGCCTGTGGAGCAGGCTCGTGGAATGGGCTCCGCGATGTTGAATCTTCAGGCATGTCCCTTCTAGCTGCGAATCCCCATATCGTCCAGCAGCCCCTGCCGGTTGCGCCATTCTTCTTCCACCTTCACAAACAACTCGAGATGAACCCGATGGCCGAGCAGGTGTTCGATGTCTTCGCGGGCGCTGATGCCGATCTCTTTCAAGCGCGCGGCGCCCTTCCCGATCACGATCTTCTTTTGCGACCCGCGTTCAACCAGAATCGCGCAGTGAATGCGCGTGAAGTCTTCCCGCTCTTCGTCCCATTTTTCAACTACCACCGCCGTCACGTAAGGAATCTCGTCCTGCGTTTGTAGCAGGATCTTCTCGCGCACAATTTCAGCCACCATGGTGCGCACTGACTGGTCAGTCAAATCATCTTCATCAAATAGCGCCTCGCCTTCCGGAAGGTGCTTGATCATCTCGGCGGGCAGGACGTCGCTGACATTCCCGCGCAAGGCGGAGATGGGAATCAGCTCGCGCCAGTCGTACTCGTTCTGGTACCAGTCGAGCATCGGCAGCAGTTCTTTCTTGTCTTTGAGTTTATCGATCTTATTCAGCAACAGCAGCGCGGGCTTCTTGGCGCGCTGGATCAATTCAAGGACAAACTTATCGCCGCTGCCGGTGGAAACTGACGCATCGCGAATCAGGCAAACGAGATCCACGCCCATCAGCGCATCCTGAACGGTCGCCATCATGCGCCGGTTCATTTCATAGCCGGGCTTGTGCACTCCCGGAGTGTCCACCAAAACGATCTGGCCTTCCGGCTTCGTGATCACTCCCTGAATTTTGAAGCGCGTGGTTTGCGGTTTGTCGGAAACGGCGGCAATCTTCTGCCCGACGAGCTGATTCAGGAGCGTAGACTTGCCGGCGTTTGGACGGCCGATGAAGGCAACGTAGCCGGCGCGATATTGTGTTGGTTGTGCTGTCATCCTGTTGTCAGTTCTGGGCCCGCAGGGTTACTTTTCTTCATGTCGCAGCAGTAGCTCTTCCAATATCTGAATGTATTCTGGTCTATCCAACAGGAGTTGAAACTCAGCAACCACCGCTCGAATTCGCGCGAAATCTACCGTCGGATAATAGGTGAGAAGCTTATCGATATCAGCCAAATCCTGGGGCCTCATGGGCACAGCCTTTGAAATGATCAAGTCTTCCGGATTGGCAACGCGCAAGCGAAGCGCTCCGACTGCAATTGTCTGAGAGCGCTCAATCATCTCCTTCTCAAAAGGCAACGCGCCTAACGACAAATCAATACTCACATCAGAATCCTGATGCTTCAGCAACAGAATTCTGGCCTGGGTCGCAAACTCTAGTGGACTGTCTATGCGGGAAACCAAGCCAGCGGATGCTGCCGAGGCCAATAGCGATTCAGTTGAAATATCTTCGGACCAAATGATAGCGTCGATGTCCTGGGTGGCCCGAGGTTCGGTTAAAAGTGAAACAGCAATACCGCCGATGATTGTGTGAGGGATTTTTTCGCTGACCAGCCATTTTGAAAGTGTCCCCAGCGCCACCAGTATTCGCGAGGGCATCTCAGCATTAGACATTAGGCAGTTCCTTCAATCTCCTCCAGTATTCCCAACCTTCTCCACCAGTAGGAATCGCCCATCCCAATGTCTCGCCAAACTCGAATAGCATCTCGAGGTCCTGGAACTTTCTAATCGCACTCATCTGGCGAACCTCTTCAATTCTTGCTTGATTCGCCAGGTGCCAACGCTCCCTGAATAGTGTTGCTTCTTCTTTTGTCATTTCTCCGGTCGATTTTAACACCTCTCGGCCACGTCCGTCGCTTCAGAGGTTGAGCTTTGGCGTTGCCGCTGGGTTAGAAAATCTTTACGGTTTCTTCCCGGCGAATATCTGCACCAGGTGAATCAAGGTCTCAGTTGTTTTTTCCAAGCCGCGGCGCGAGTTGAATTCGAGTTTGCCGTGGAAATTGTTGCCGCCAGTGAAAAGGTTTGGCGTCGGCAATCCGCGAAACGTCAGGCGGGCGCCGTCAGTGCCGCCGCGAATTGGATCCATCCTTGGCTTGAGACCGGCACGCCGCGCCGCCTCAAAGGCATTTTCAGTTAACTCAGGAAATTTCTTCAGCTCCTCTTTCATGTTCTTGTAATTCTCTTTGACGTCGATGCTGATCTTGACTTCCGGATACTTCGCCTGCGTTTGGGCCACCATTTCGCGCAGCAATTTCTCCTTCGCATCCAGCCCGCTGATATCAAAATCGCGCAGCAGGACCTTGATGCTGGATTGCTCGATGTCGGCCACGCCGCCGTAAGGATGGACGAAGCCGACGCGGCCCTCCGTAGTTTCCGGCAACATGTCTTTGGGAAAGCGCAGCAGATAATCGCCGAGTGCATAAGCCGCGTTGACCATGATTCCTTTGGCCGTGCCCGGATGGGTGCTCATGCCTTTAAACGTGACGACCGCCGTGCGCGCGCCCCACGTTTCCTCGTTAATCGAGCCCAGCGACTTGCCGTCAACTGTGTAGGCAAACTTCGCCCCGAAGCCCTCGACGTCAAACTTATCAATACCGCCGCCCACTTCTTCGTCAGGCGTGAACGCGATCGCAATGCCGCCGTGTTTGATCTGCGGGTTCTGGATCAGCGTATCGGCCATCGTCATGATTTCGGCGATGCCCGATTTGTCGTCGGAACCAAGCAAGGTCGTGCCATCGGCGGTGATGATGTCGTCGCCCACCAACTCTTTGAGCACTGGCGTGTTGGCAACAGTTATCACCTGCGTAGGATCCTTCGGCAGGACAATGTCGCCGCCCTGGTAGTTTTTGTGAATGACGACGTTTACGTTTTCACCCGAGACGGCAGGCGAGGTGTCCATGTGTGAGATGAAGCCGATCACGGGGACCTTTGAGTTGTCGGGCAGATTGCCTGGCAACATCGCGTAAACAATTCCAAACTCGCTGACGCGAACATTCTGCGCCCCCAACTCCTTCAGCTCTTTGACGAGCAGGTTAGCGAGATTGAGTTGCTTCTTTGTGCTGGGGACAGTCGTTTGATCCTCAGCCGACTGCGTATCGATCTTCACGTAGCGAAGAAAGCGATCAAACGCTGTTTCCCTGGGCGGCTTGATGGTTTGTGCCTGCGCGGAAACTGCAATTAATAAACCTAGTATGAAGGCGAACGCAGATTTCATTTCTAACTCCTCGATGCTGAAGACGGATTAGTTTGGGAGAGGGACAGAGAGTAACTAAGGATGCGGGGAAAGCAAAGTGGGCTGCCTTTAATTCACGGCATGAAGTCGCAGAGCCGCCGAGGCTTCCGGGCACGAGGCGACAGTGTCGTCCAGCAGTTTATTATTCACTGGCGAGTGGTTCGGGCGAGATTACGATCTCTTCGGGCGGAACGATAACCACTTGCCCGTCTCGCCAGATGGCGATTGAATTGCCAAGGCGCTTATGCATGGACAGCGCTTCGCGCACGGCCTTCTGCAGAATTAGCTCGATGGCTTCCGCTTGTTCAGCGAGGTTTATCGTTTGGAATCTTGGCTCAACCTTCATTCTTGTGCCTCACGAACATCTGCCAAATCTCGGGCCTACTAATCCTTTGGGGTATGTTCTCACCACCAGCCGCCACGAGCAAAGGCGTTGCGGGTCCAGAGTTTTCATAAACCGCCCAAGTGTCGGCCAGCCGCTGATATAAACTAAAAAAGTTAATCGAACCTCGTTTGTAACGTCTCCGTATGACGTCCTCCGGTATCGAGTGCCCTCCGGTCCGAACGCGGCCTTCAACTCGCTCAATCGCAAGCTCGACACTGCGCAACCAAACAAGCACCAGATGAAACTCATATCCAGATTCGCGGAGATCTGCAATCCACGAAGCGTAAAAGCGCGTGGACAGGGTGGTTTCAAATGCAAAACTCTTACGACGATGCGCAAGACTATGCAATCGACCCAACGTTATGCGCCCGGCCTCAATAGACATACTTGCCGAATCAAAAGCTGACAAGCCCAAGGCGATTGGATCCGCATTCACATACTCGAGCAGGCCGAAGGTATC
>JANMVC010000316.1:0-10939 GCA_031392315.1 Pyrinomonadaceae bacterium
GACCGTCTCCAGACTCGAGGGCTCGATCAAACTGAAGAACGTGCCGACACCGCCCCGCTGCGCACTCGTCGAATAGCGCACACCATCAACGAAGACGGCCACGTTTCGGCCGGTTAATCCGCGCACAAAAACTGCGCTTAACGACGGACTGGTGCGTTGCAGGTTCACTCCCGGTTCTTCGTCAACCACCTGCGCCACAGTTTCGGTCGCCCGATCCAGAATCTCTTTGCCGTTGATAACGTTGACGGGTTGGGCCACGGTGCGCGCGTCGGCAGCTTGTCCGGCTTCCGCCGTAATGGTCACCTCTTCGTTAAGCGCGTTGACCTCCAGCACCACGCTCAACTCTTTCGTCGCACCCGGCGTCAACTGCACTGCGGAGCGGAAGCCGCTGAAGCCCGCGCGAGTCACTTTAACTTCGTAACTGCCGGGGGGAATATTCTCAATTGCAAACGTCCCACTGGCGTCAGTGAGAACTGCGCGCAGCACTGCATGTTGCGAGTGAATCAGCGAGACTTCCGCGCCGGCGACGTTTGCCCCGCTCGCATCCTTCACGGTGCCGAAAACTCTCCCGAGTGGGCTCTGCTGAACGCGAACGGGACTTGTTTGCCCGACCGCGAGAATCGCCGTTAGCATGAGAAACCCGAATCCTAATTTATTAATCTTGCCCATGTTCTTCCATGAATGCGCGCTGATTGACTAGTCATGCTGCCGGAGGCCTCTTGAGAAAAACTTGAGCGCCATCCCTGTATTGCCACCAGGCTTCGAGATTACACGTCGACTATCACTACTACTAGCTCTCGTAGAGTCTGGTGCGATTAGACTGGTTGTGATCTTTCGGGGTACTAGCGGGTGCACTAGCGAAACTTTGATCGGTGAATTAGTCGAGGACGTAAACGGCGTGTTCGATAACGGTGTGGATTGCGGAGAGAATGTGGGCCTCGCTTGAAAGGACGAAAACAATTAGCGTCAGCGCTGCCGGAATGATCAGCGAACGCCGCAAAATTGATCTTACATTTGACCGCGTCTGCTGCGGACATTGGGAAAGATGTATCAGGCGGCGAATGCGCGACCCGAACCCCGGCGCGCCATCCTCGCTAGCCAGAAAGGCGCCCGCCGTCATGGCGGGACTGGCGCCGGCAGGAACCATGCGCGCGATCTTGACTATTGCCGAGGCAAGATCGAGACCGATCCGCCGATCTCGTCCGGCGGCAACTTCGTCGGCCGCGGCTTCTGACGCAGCCAGCCAGGCCCGTTCCAAATCCTTTCCTACGGGGGTGAACGCCAGGTCGCGACAGACGCGGGCCACAGTGCGTTTCAAATTATCGTGGGCCAGGACGTGAGCATTTTCATGCGCGAGGGCGGCGGTGAGTTCAGCCGGCGTCAACGTTTCAAACACCTGCTTCGCTATAAAGAGTCGCGGTCGCCATGCGCCGACAATCGCGATCAGCGGAAACGGGTGCTCAATCTGATACGCGGGAACGTCGAGATTAGGAAGCTGAATAGGTAACGCGTTGCGCAGCCACAGGGAGGTAAATCGGTTCGTGGCGCGCCACGTGGCAATTCCCCTGACGATGGCCACGACGATCCCGATAGTGGACAGCGCGGCCAGCAGCGCCAGTTTTGTACCTATGTCTTCATGGCCTACCCGCGATTCGTGCCGAAGATAGGCAGGCACGAACAGAAACAAAACTCCGCCGACACTTAACGCTGCTGGAAGCGTGGTGAGATAGAACAAAGCCTGCGCTGAACGCCGGGCCGGCCAGCGGTTGATGCGGTCTCCTAAAGTCCTCCAGAGCAACAGGGCAAGGAGCGACGCGGCGTTATTCAAAACCAGTAACGCCATCAGCATGATTGAAAGTCCCAGGAGAACAAACATGGCTTCAGCTTCTCTGCTTCAATTCTTCCCGCTTTTTCTGAATGAGCCGATCAAGCTCGTCCAACGATTCCATGTCGCGCTCGCTGACTGCATCCACGATGCAAGCCAGCACCGGCTGCACCGCCTCCGCGCTGCGGCCCAGCAGTCCGTCAATAACGTCTTCCCTAATCCCCTGATCGAATTCCGCCGGCGACACCGCAGGCAGATACACAAACGCGCGGCCGTCTTTCCGGCGCGTCAACAGGCGCTTCTTAAAGAGCCGGTCCAGGGTGGTCATTAACGTGGTGTAGGCAACGGTTTCGCCAAAGGCAAGGTAAATATCCCGGACGCTAACTTCGCTGTGCTGCCAAACTTCGCTGAGAACTTGCCGCTCCAGTTTGCCGAGCGCCAATGAGGCAACATCGCGGGGCCGTTTGAATCCGCGAAGGGTAAATTTTGGTGAAGGCATGGCGCGACTATAAGAGCCGTGTTTATCCACTGTCAATGCCTTTGTAGCAGGAAAATATGCTAGAATCCCGCCTGCCTCGGCTGGTTAGTTCTGAGCAACACGCTGCAGTTTCCCAACTGAAACTGAAGGGTTCGCTATTGACCCCGCCGGGATGGACTCACGTTCACATTTTTCGGGGAGGGACCTGATGCCGCTTAAAAGACGATCTGGCATTGGCCCAGTCAGCGCTTACAAGCGCGAGCAGGCGGGAATTTCTCGGCGCAAGCTTTATCGCGTCACCGCTTTCTACACAATTTGCTCCGCCATCCTTTTGGTAATCGGTTTTCGCGGCGGGCGTCCTTATCACGTGCTGGCTTTTTATCTTCTGGGCATCCCCCTTTGGACGTTCACTGAATACGCATCCCACCGCTGGGTCTTTCATAAGCACTGGAAGATGTCGAAGCGGAAGTATAAAAAGTATTTCACCTACTTCTCACACAAGTATCTTGACCCCACTCACTTTGGACATCACGAACGGCCATTTGACGGCGAACATATCAATGGGCAATTGCGTGACCTGATGCCTATCTTTTTGGTGGCGCTGCCGGTGAGTTTTATTTTCCCCGTCTGGTCCGCGCCGATGCTGCTGGCCGGCGTGGTTCAGTGCTACGTGCTTGAGGAATGGATTCACCACTGCATGCACTACTACAGTTTCCAGAATTCTTACTTTCGTCACATCAAAAAATCTCACCTCTATCACCACAGTTCACAGGGTTTCACGCACGGGTTTGGAATTACTAATGCATTCTGGGATGTTGTTTTCAGAACGCAGTTTCCACCGCAGGTTCGCGCCCGCCTCTTCGGCCGCGCCGGCTTTCGCAACATCGAACAATCTGTAGCACTCAACAACACCCGAGAAGCCCGCTAATGACGGCGACGCCCAGCGGGCCCGCTGCCCAGCCGGCGTCGTATGCGCTGGTCACCGGTGCGTCTAAAGGTTTGGGCAAATCTTTCGCGCGCGCACTCGCCAAACGAAAACAGAACCTCGTGATCGTCGCGCGTTCGCCAGATAAGCTGGAAGCTTTAGCCAACGAGTTGCGGGAAGCTCACGGGATTCTCGTCGAGTCTGTGGTTTTGGATTTAGCAATACCAGGTGCCGGACTGCAACTCGCTAATGAACTGCGCGAGCGCGATATCAACATTGACTTGCTGATAAATAACGCCGGCTTCGGCGAACGCGGCGAGTTCATCAAGCTCCCGCTCCAACGCCAGTTGGAAATGATCCATCTCCAGAACACGGTCGTGGTCGAGTTAACTTATCAATTGCTTCCGGCAATGCGCGCTGGGGACGCGATCATCAACGTGTCGTCGATGGCAGGTTTCCAGCCCGTTCCCTATGCCGCGGTTTATTCTGCCGCCAAGGCGTTCCTCATGACTTTCTCGATGGCTCTGCGCGAAGAACTCCGTTCGTCAGGAGTCAGGATCGTTACGGTTTGCCCTGCGCGGCTGCGCGCCGAAGATGGGGAAATTCGTGACGAGAAACGAAAGGTGCCGGGGGGCGAACAAAGTCACGAGGCGGTGGTCGAGGCCACACTGAAAAAGCTCGACAGCGGCGGCGGCCTTGTCATTCCGGGACGAAAAAACAGACTCATTATTCGAGGACAGCGCCTGCTGGCGCCGAATGCCGTACCGAAGATCGTCGCCAGGCTGTCGCGCACCTGATCACAGTACGTCCGGAGGAACGGATAGTGGCACGCGCATCTTGCGCGTGATTTCACAGGCGGTAAGCCCGTGTCACTTTTTTGAATCTGACCCACCTTGTTACAAGAAACCTTGCAACCCTCATTCAGCATGTGATAATACCTCCCTGCCTTTCCAAGTCCTCTCGCCAGGAGATACAAAAATGAATCGACGAAAATTTGTAAGCGCATTGGGTCAGGGATCAATCGGCGCAATGATGGGCCTCAGCGCCATGCGAGCCTGGGCACAGTCGCCGGGCCACGAACTGCCGATAGACTGTTCTCCGCCAGCGCACGGCGCACCAACGCACATCACCTTCAACACGTCGGCTTCGATCCTGCCGCGCAAAAGCGTCTGGGATCTCGATAGCGGTGAAATCACGCGCCTGCAGAAGGCTTATCAGGCTATGCGCGATCTCACTGTGTCGTCACCGTCGGACCCGCGCGGGTGGATGCAGCAGGCGAACGTCCACTGCTTCAACTGCTCTGGCGGCTACGATCCGAGCAACGTTGAGATTCACGGCGGTTGGTGGTTTCTGCCCTGGCATCGCTGCTACCTGCACGTACACGAACGCATTCTGGGAAGTTTGATTAAGGATCCAACCTTCCGGCTTGCCTACTGGGATTGGGACACTTACCCGAACCATGCGATCGTGCCGCCGCCGTTTCTGGCCCAGGGCTCGCTGCTCGACTCGTTTCGAGGTGCGGGCGCGGTTGACACGATCCCGGTGGGGATTACCGACCCGGCCACAATGCAGATCGTGATGGGTACGCAAGGAACAGCCGCCTTCATGGGTGGTGATCCCTCACAAGGGTTGTCAGGAGCGATAGAGAACAGTCCGCACGGACCCGTTCACATTTGGACGGGCGAGACGAGTCCCGGTGAAACTCCTGAACCTCCGGGATGTTTCTTTCCGAATACGCCTGGCGGTCCGCCGGTTGACCAGTCGCAAAACGGCTGCCTCGACATGGGTGTGCTGGCGACGGCCGCTCAGGATCCGGTTTTCTTCGCCCATCACTCAAACATCGATCGGTTGTGGGACGTTTGGGTAAACACACCGGGCAGCCAGGGATATTACACAGACTCTGCCTGGCTCAATCATCCATTCAACTTTTACGACGAGAACGGCGATTGGATTTACATCACGGTGGCCGACGTGCTGGCGCAGGAGGAACAGGACAATCTGCGTTACACCTATCAGGCACCACAAAATGCAGCGCCGCTAGCGGCAACGCGGCTGACCCAGGTTAGGCAACCAAAGCCGAAAGCGGTGAAGCCCCTGGTTTTGGTGTCCACTCCGCGAGCGACGCGCGTGGGAACCAAGCCGCATGTTCGATCCATCGCCTTGCCTACAGCGCACCGGCAGAACTTGAAACTGCTCTCAACCGGCGGAACACGAGGATATGAACTCCATATCGATGGTTTGACCCTGCCGCCAAACGAGAGTGCGATCGTAAATGTTTTTGTCGGCGCTCCAAACGCGAAGAGTGACACACCTATTGGCCCGGCTTTCGTTGGGACTTTCTCCGTAGTTGCATCCGGCTCCGGTCACAAACACCCAACTGTGCGCAATGCTGTCTTTGAACTTAGGCCCGAGACGGCGACCTTACTCTTGAAACAGAAAACGCTGACTGTGGCGCTGGTGCCGAAGTTGATTAATGGTAAGGAGCCAACGAAGAGTAGTCTTACCTACAAGAAGATCTATCTGACGCAGCGCTAGTCGCTTGGTTTACTTCGCCCCGCGGCTGCGGAGGCGAGCCGTCGATTCAGTTACAGCGGAAGGGGCGGCCTTGCCCCTTCCTTTACTTTTTGATTCAGGAGTCTGCGGAGAAGATCATGATCATCGGCATTCCCATTTATGAAAAGGTAGATCTGCTGGATGTAGCAGCGCCTTACGAGATGTTCAATCTCATGAAGCAGTTTGTGCCGGCGCTGCAAGCTGAAGTGTATCTGGTGGCCGAGAAGACCGGCAGCATCAAGACGCGCGACGGGCTCATCATGAAACCTCACAAAGCGTTTGCCGACCTTCCGAATTTGGATGTGCTTTGGGTTCCGGGAGGCGATCCCTCAGCGCTGAAAAAGTTGATGAACGACCGTCACCGCAGGTATCTGAATTATCTGGTGAGCAGCTGCACGAAAGCACGCTTCGTCGTATCAGTTTGCGAAGGTGCGATGCTGCTCGCGCAGGCCGGTCTGCTTGATGGGTACAACGCCACCACCCACTGGGCATTCATTCCCTGCCTCAAACAATTTTCCGCAATCAACGTGGTTGAGGGATATCCACGGTTCGTCGTCGATCGCAATCGTGTAACCGGCGGCGGCATTTCGTCGGGCCTCGACGAAGCCTTGAAGCTGGTCGAACTCCTCAGCAGCACTGCCATCGCGCAACAGGTTCAGCAATTCACGCAGTACTATCCCTGCCCGCCAGTCACCAGCAAAATTCCCGATCCCGGAAAGTGCCCGCTGGATTAACGAGTCGGACGTGGTGGCACGCGCATCTTGCGCCTGGTCACGGGCGGCCCCCCCCGCGCCACGTCCTCGAAACTGACCCGCCACCTTTCGCCACCTCCATTTCGCATCCTTAACGAATCGCGATATTATTCAAGGTTTCAGAAAGGGCCGCGGATCCTGTCTATCTGGTGCGGCTTATTGTTTTGTATGCCGGAAGAAGTGATCTCAGTCCGCGGCGCGCGGGTCCACAATCTCAAGAACATCTCGTTCTCGATACCAATCAACCAACTGACCGTCGTTACCGGCGTCAGCGGGTCGGGCAAATCTTCGCTCGCCTTCGACACGGTTTACGCGGAAGGACAGCGACGATATGTCGAGTCGCTCTCGGCTTATGCCCGCCAGTTTCTCGAACGGATGGATAAGCCAGATGTGGACGAAGTCCGCGGCATCGCTCCGGCCATAGCCATCCGCCAGAAGAACTCCACGCGAAATCCACGCTCGACTGTCGGCACTCAAACCGAAGTTTTGGATTACCTACGATTGCTTTACGCGCGCGTCGGGACGACCTACTGTCGCGTCTGCGGCCGCGAAGTTTACAAAGATTCTCCTGAATCAGTGGCCGACGAGGTCTTGAAGACCTTGCCTGAGGAGACGCGTTTTTACGTTCTGTTTCCGGCCGCTGCGGGCATCGCCGAAACTACGAGAAACGGAGATGCGGAGACAGGCCGACGCGGCGAGAAAGCAAAGGTGCGCAGTGAGTCGCAGTCGAAAGCGAAGTCGCCGGCGCCGCGTCGCTCTGTCGCCGCGTCTCCGCGTCAGACGGTAACCGCCCACCTCATGAGCCTCATGCAGCGCGGTTTCACCCGACTGCTGCATGAAGGCCGAATGATTGAGCTGCAGTCTCCCGACGACTTCCCGCTTGAAAACTTCGAGAATGTTTTCGTCCTGGTGGATCGGCTGGTCGCGCGCCCGGCCGTAAGGCAACGGCTGGTGGACTCGCTGGAGATTTGTTTTCAGGAAGGCCACAGCAGCGCGCTTATCGAAACGGTCGAAACTGTTGATGCGGAACCAACCCGACTGCGATTCTCCGATCGGTTTGAGTGCAAATATGACGGCACACTCTACGCCCAACCCGAGCCGCGGCTTTTCAGTTTTAATAATCCCTACGGCGCCTGCCCAACTTGCCAGGGCTTCGGCAACACCATCGGCCTCGATCTCGATCTGGTAATTCCCAATCATGGACTCAGTCTCAAAGACGGGGCGATCGAACCATGGACCAAGCCGCAACATGAGTGGGCCATGGATGAACTGCGACAATTTTGCAAGAGCGAAAAGATTTCGATGACAGTTCCCTTCGCGCAGCTTTCGCGTGCTGAACAACGCGCGATTGTAGAGGGCAAGAAAGGCTGGCGCGGAGTGCGCGGCTTTTTCGACTGGTTGGAAACGAAAAAATATAAGCTGCACGTGCGCGTGTTCCTGTCGAAGTATCGCGGCTACACTTTGTGCCCAGACTGCGGTGGCGGCCGGCTGCGGCGGGAAGCCCGTGACGTGAAAGTCGGCGGCGCGACCTTGCCTGACGTTTGCGCGTTGGCGATTAAAGATGCCGCGGTCTTCTTTGATTCGTTGACACTATCCGTCGAGCAGGGCGCGATTGCCGAGCGGATATTGTTTGAGATTCGACGTCGTCTGAGCTTTCTCGTTGAAGTCGGTCTGGATTACCTGACATTGAATCGTCTCGCTTCGACGCTATCGGGCGGCGAAGCGCAACGCATTCAGCTCGCCACCAACCTCGGTTCCTCTTTGGTCGGCGCGCTTTATGTTCTGGACGAGCCTTCGATCGGACTTCATCCGCGTGACAACGATCGACTGATCCGCATTCTCAGAAATCTGCGCGATATCGGGAACACCGTGCTGGTCGTAGAACATGACGAAGACATGATGCGTTCCGCTGATCACATTCTCGACATCGGCCCGGCTGCCGGTGAACTCGGCGGGCGCGTGATTTACGAAGGAAACTTCAAAGGATTGATGATTGACGAAGGTTCTCTGACAGCGCGCTATCTTCGGGGCGAAGTAGAGATCAAATCTCCAAAGCAACGCCGTCCGATCGCGAAACGGCGTCTGACGTTGCAGGGCGCTTCCGAACACAATTTGAAATCGATCGAAGTTGAGTTGCCTATGGACATGCTGGTCTGTATTACGGGCGTGAGCGGTTCGGGAAAATCCACGCTCATTCACGATTGCATTTATGCCGGATTGAAGAAACAGCGAGGCGATTGGCAAGGCCACGTTGGTGCGTTTTCTAAACTGGATGGTGGTTCTCTGGTGGACGACGTCATTCTGGTTGACCAGTCGCCCATTGGCCGGACGCCCCGTTCCAATCCGGTCACTTACATAAAAGTCTACGACGGCATCCGCGAGGTGTTTGCCTCAACCCGCGAAGCGCAAGCGCGCGGCCTCGACCCTTCGCACTTCTCTTTCAACTTGCCGGGCGGGCGTTGCGACGTTTGCCAGGGAGACGGCACAGTGACCGTAGAAATGCAGTTTCTCGCCGACGTTGAACTTGTGTGCGAAGAATGTAAAGGCACGCGCTTCAAGCAACAGGTTCTCGACGTGCGTTATCGCGGCAAGAATGTGCACCAGGTTTTGCAGATGACCGTGCGCGAGGCAATCAGTTTCTTTCGCGAAGTGCCGAAGGTGACTAATCGCCTGCGGGTGCTGGATGAAGTTGGTCTGGGTTACCTGCGGCTGGGTCAGTCAGCCACCACGCTGTCAGGCGGCGAAGCGCAGCGAATCAAGCTCGCCGCCCAACTCTCAAAACGCACCGGTGCTAAGACGCTCTACATTTTCGACGAGCCGACTACGGGTCTGCATTTCGACGACATCAACAAACTCCTTGCAGCCTTTCGCGCGTTGATTGAGGCGGGCGGTTCGCTTCTGGTGATCGAACACAATCTCGATGTGATCAAAACAGCCGACTACATAATTGATTTAGGGCCTGAAGGCGGGGACGCGGGTGGCAAAGTAGTAGGCGTCGGCACGCCGGAAGAAATTATGGCGCTTCCGAAGTCTCACACGGGACGATACCTGAAAGAGCATTTGGCGAAATCGAATGGAGCCGTGCGAAGCAACGGCAAACCTTAAGCCTCCCTGTTTGACGTCGGAAATCAAATTAAGAACGGCCGCGCTGATGCGGCTAGACTGAAGCGACGCATAGGCCGTTAGTTTCATGACTCATAAGCGAATTCCATTCAAGCGCCGGCTCGGGTATGCGGCAGTCGTCTATTTCAGTTTTCTTCTGTTGCTGGCAGCGGCTGAAGTTGTAACGCGCTTGACGATGACGCATGTTTCGAGTCTCGATCTATTCGTCGTCACCTCACAACAAAAAGCGCAAGTCGCAGACGCTAAACAACAAGGCATCTTCGAGGGCGATCCGTTGCTGCTCTGGCGACTCAAGCCAAATCTTGATCACTTGGTTTGGGACTACACCGTGGTTTCGACCAACAAGCAGCACCTGCGCACCGAGCAAGCAAATCAACCCTTGATGCCGAAGCAGCCAGGGACTATTCGCATTGTTTGCCTGGGCGATTCGGTAACGTTTGGTTTTCGCGCTCCGCCGGTCTGGCCCGACAAGCCCACCGACTACGATCCAAGCTGGCTACCGTTTCCAATGCTGCTGGAAAAAGAGTTGCGCGCGGCGAATCCCGGACGGGTGATTGAAGTGATCACGATGGCGGTGCCAGGCTACACGAGTCACCAGGGGCTCGCGTGGCTGCGGCGGGATATCGATGAACTGGAACCTGACCTGTTGCTTATCAGCTTCGGCTGGAATGATGCCAGCTTTAGCGATGTTCCGGACCGCGAAGCAATCAGGACGAATAAGACTGCGGTGGGCGTGCGTTGGTTGATTGATCACAGCCAGGCGTTTGCTCACGCAACGCGTTGGCTGCGCGCGAAACAAACCGCCAAGCCCGATGCGCGATTGCGACCGGGGCCTCGCGTCAGCCAGGGGGAGTACGTCGGCAATATGATGGCGATAGTCCAGCTCGCTCAGGCGCGAAGCATTGAAACGATCGTCATTGCGGCGCCTTACCGCGATGTTGTTGCCACCGCACCTGAGGGGAAATTGATTCAGCCGTACCGGGAGGCCCTACGCGCGGCGATGGAACAGCAACAAGTTCCGTTTCTTGAGATTCTGGAGTTAACGGAGAAGGCCTACCCATCGAATGAAGGGTGGTTTGGCGAACGGATTCATCCAAACCACATGGGGCACCGCCTGATGGCTGCGGAGCTGCTGAAGCTAATGGCTTCGACGGGAGGGCTGCGGGATTTGAAAATCCCTGCGCTCGTGCCATAAGCCGTAGGACTGGCATAGCTGTCTGCCCATGTAACGCAAACTGTTAGTTTGCGTGTCTAGTTACAAGAACCTACCTCTAACAACTCGC
>JANMVC010000456.1:0-9929 GCA_031392315.1 Pyrinomonadaceae bacterium
CGAGCTTTCGTCCAACGCGTCTGAGCCAGGAAATAAAGATGCGGTGTGGCCGTCCGCGCCCATGCCGAGCATAACCAAATCAAACCGCGGCCAAATTCTTCCGGGGAAATGCTCTCTCACGTGCTTTTCGTAAGCCTGGGCATTCTCAGTTGGATTGCCCTCTCCTGCCATTAGGAAAACATTCGCAGGCGGCACAGGAACCTTCGAGGTCAGCGTCACTGCGACCATCGCGTAGTTGCTTTCGGGATCAGTCGGCGGCACGCAACGTTCGTCGCCGAAAAAGAGAAACACTCGCGACCAATCCAATCTGTTTTTGAATTGCTCAGTCGCGAGTAGTTCATAGACGCGGCTGGGAGTCCGGCCGCCCGCTAGCGCCACACTGAATCGACCTTGGCTATCCTGAGACTCATGCGCGTATTCCACGAACCGTTCCGCAGCCGCTTGGGCGAGCTGTTCGGGCGTGTCAAAAACGGAAACGATGGAAGGGATTTCCATGGGAGGCGCTGACCCTAGCTCTGCTGCTTCTCAAGCAGTTGTTCCCACTCCGTGTGCACGAAGCCAAGTTCGGGTTTGTCAACGCGTTCATAAGTGTGTGAGCCGAAGAAGTCGCGCTGCGCTTGCGTCAAGTTGAGCGGGAGACTGGCCGCCCGAAACAAGTCGAAGTAGCCGAGGCTCGAAGACATTGCCAGCGCCGGCAGGCCTTGCAGCATCGCTACGCTAACCACTTCACGCCAACCTGTCTGGGCCGCTGCGACTTGAGCGCCAAATTGATCGTCAAGCAACAGACTCGACAGGCCAGGGTTTCGTTGATAGGCCCGCATTATCTCTCCCAGGAATTTCGCGCGGATGATGCATCCGCCCTGCCAGATGCGCGCGACCTCGCTGAGATTGATGTTCCACCCAAACGCGTCTGACCCGGCTTTGATCAGGTTCATCCCCTGCGCATAAGAACAAATCTTCGATGCATAGAGCGCATCGTGGACCTGCGCTTTGATGGCGGACGTCAGCGTTCCGGATTTCGTCGCCGCGGCGCTTTTGATCTTTTTGCTCGCCTCCACCCGCGCGTCTTTCTGCGACGAAAGCGTGCGCGCCACAATGGCTGCGTCGATCGTCGGTATTGCTATCCCGAGGTCGAGCGCGATCTGGCTCGTCCATTTGCCAGTTCCCTTCTGGCCCGCTTTGTCTAACACCAGATCAACCAGCGGCTTTCCCGTCTCCTCATCTTTCACGCGCAGAATCTTGGCGGTGATCTCGATCAGGTACGACTCGAGGTCGCCCCGATTCCATTCATCAAAGATATCCGCCAGTTCCTCGGCACTCGCGCCAAAGCCGTCGCGCATCAGTCCGTAGGCTTCGGCAATCAACTGCATGTCGCCATACTCAATGCCGTTGTGGACCATCTTCACGAAATGCCCTGAGCCTCCGGGGCCGATGTAGGTGACGCACGGACCGTCAGGAACTTTTGCGGCGATTGCTTCCCAGATCGGCCGAATCTGTTCGTACGCGTTGCGATCCCCACCGGGCATCAGGCTGGGACCAAGTAATGCGCCTTTTTCGCCGCCGGACGTTCCGGAGCCAATCATGAAGAGGCCGGAGGCCTTCAACTCCTGTTCGCGCCGCTCAGTGTCTTTAAAGTAGGAGTTACCGCCATCGATGATGATGTCGCCCTCGTCGAGGAAGGGCTTTATGAGATTGATAGTCCAGTCAGTAGGGTCGCCTGCTTTCACCAGCAGAATGATTTTGCGTGGGCGTTCGAGCGAGCGGACAAACTCCTCGGGCGTGCGGGCGCCAACGATTTGCTTCCCAGTTTCTCGCTCCAGAAATGCGTCAACCACTGCCGGATGCCGGTCGTAAAGGGCTATCGGGTAGCCATTGCGTTCGATGTTGAGGGCAAGGTTCTGGCCCATCACGCCCAAGCCAATCAGTCCAATTTTTGCAGCAGCTTGAGTCATTTCATTATGCAGCAGCTATTAGTTCCCGAAGCCTGGCTAGTCCATCCAGAATATCCGCACCCAAGTCGACCCGAATGGCGCGGCGGCCGTGCGCGAGCAACGACTCGAAATCACCTTGCGCCTGCGCGTCCTTGAGCACACTGAACGAATAGGTTTCGCCCGGCACGTTCAGGTCAGACGAGTCTGGCGCCGTCAGTTGAATGAAGACACCCGAGTCTGGACCACCTTTGTGTAGCTGTCCGGTCGAATGCAGGAAGCGTGGCCCGTAACCCGTGGTCGTGGCGCAGCGCGTGGCCTCGTGCAAGCGCTCGCGTATCGCCTGTATCGCCGAATCAATTTCCGGCGTCTCTTCAACGTATGCAAGCACAGCGACGTAATCGCCCGGCTTCGTCCGCGTCAGATGCTTCTGCACAACATCTGCGACGGAGTTATCCGCAGCCACTTCCGCGCTAAGTCGTTCGTCGGCATAGACCGTCAACGATCCTTCGCTGGTGATTGAAGTTTGGCTGGGCAACTCTCCTTGCCGATTGAAAACATCCAGCAGCGCGCGAGTCGCGTCTTTCGACTCCTGCACGTTGGGCTGATCGAAAGGATTGATCGCCATGCGCCAGGCGGCAAACGCGGTGGCAAACTCCCAAAGGAGAAACTCCGCGCCAAGATCGTAAACATCAGTCAGTGTCCGGTAGACAACCGGGTGCCCGGCAACGTCGAGGGCTTTCAATTGCGACTCTGTCGCGTCATCAAGCGTCCCCACGGCGAGCGACACGAATAGACGATCGTTGCCGTATGCTGACGCTGGGCTCAACCCTTCGCCGACAATCGGCACAATCCCGTTGCCTTCCTTGCCAGTGCTTTCCGCGATGAGCTGCTCTACCCACAAACCAACCGCGGAGAGTTTTGGGTCAGTAATGATGGTTAACTTATCGCGGCCGGCGCGTGCGCATTCAGCCATAATTGCGCCCAGACGAGCGCCGGGATTAGCATTTGCCGGCGCGCGAGCACTGCACGCATCAGCCATGCTGGCTGCGCGCTCGAGAAGCAGTTTCACATCCAGCCCCATCAATGCGGCCGGGACCATGCCAAAGTAGGAAAGCGCGGAGTAGCGTCCGCCGATATCAGCTTGATTCAAAAAGATTCGCTTAAACTTTTCATCGCGCGCGGTGTCGGCCATTTGTGAACCAGGGTCAGTGATGGCAATAAACGAATCACCGGGCGTTTCAGATTTTCCTGCGACTTCGTGGTACCAGTATCGATGAAAGGCGAGCGGTTCGGTGGTCGTGCCTGACTTTGAGGCGATCACAAACAAGCACTTTGCCAGGTCGATCTGCTGTGCGAGATTATTGATTGCGTCCGGGTCAGTCGAGTCGAGCACGAGCAACTCTGGGAAACCGTCCTGCTTCCCGAAAGTTTGCCGCAACACTTCCGGGCAAAGCGAAGAGCCGCCCATCCCGCAGACTATCACCCGATCAAACTGCGCACCGTCACGAACCGACTCGGCAAACGTTCGCAGTTCATCCGCCACCCCAAGCATTTCGCCGGCGACAGTCAACCAACCCATCGAATTGGAGATTATCTTTTGGTGCGCTGCTTCAGTCTTCCAAAGCGAGGTGTCCTTTTCCCAGATTCGCTTGACCACGTTTGCCTGCGCCGCTTCACCAAGCGTCTCAGTGACCGCGCGGTCGTAGTTTCCCAGCGCCGCTGTCAATGATTCGTTACCTGGCCTGATATTGGTTTTCGACGGCTGCTCTCGCTTCGATTCGGCTGCTTCCATCACAATCGACCTCGCTCGGGCACGGTGAGTGGTGACCGTAAACAGTTAGACACTTCTTTCGTTTCTTTCGGGTGGACCGAAATAGTCTAACACGAGGACGTGTTTCCACGTTTGGCGGAGAGGCGAACATCCTGCAGGCTCCCTCACACAAAAAAGCCGGCCGCACCGCGCCATCGTCTGCGCTGTTCGGCTGGCCTTATTACGATTGAGTGAAACGCTGCGGGGTCAGTGATGAATCACGCGCGTGGTGCCATCCGGGAATTTTACGATCTGCGTCCCGTTCGCTGCGCGATAAAACTTTGGACCGTCCACCGGCGTTGTGTTTGACGACATGCGATAGGCGCGAGGCGACTCGGTGGCACGCGCGGGCGGGTTGGCGGGAAATGCGGGATTGGGTAATCGTATGCTGGGCGGGTTGATGCGGGGTCGTACGCTGGATGACTTCGGCTCGGCTCGCGCGCCCGCGCGGCGAACGGCCGACGGTAGATTGGCAGCAGCCACGTCGCGCCTAGCTACAACCGGTTCGTTCCGGCTTTCCTCTTTGGCAGTTCTGGGCTTTTCCGCGACTGCGCTTTCGACCTTAACTGACCGCGCTTTCTCAGAGGATGAACTCCGCTCCGATTTACGCGTGCTGGCAGGAGAACGCTCGGTGATCAGTGCATTTTCGGAATTCGCTGGTGACGGCCTGGCACTCGACTGAAACCACTCGGGCGATGCGTACAAAACACTGCCCGCAAACACGACCAAAGCGACTAGCACCGTCGTCATTGCTCCGGGGCCAAAACGCCGTGCGGATTCCACCATCGCCATTTGCACGACCGCACCCTTGACGACCGTGCGAGTGTCGCCTATGGCGAAAGCTTCGTCGTCGGCTTGCATCGTGCGCGGCACAACTCCCGCCTCGATGTCGCTTTCGATCGCGCTCGCCAGATCCTTCGTCCGACCCATACGCCTGAACGCTTCGCGAAACTCCTGCGCGCTGGCATAGCGATCTTCAGGCCGTTGGGACATTGCCTTTTGCAGAATAGCCGAAATCTCCGGACCAACTGCCGCGTAAATCTTATGGGCGGGCTTCAACGGATCGGGCCGCAAACTGACGACGGCAGAAGCTCTAACCATTGCATCGGGAGGCTTGATTCCAGTCAGCAAGTGATAAAGCGTGGCACCGAGTGCATAGATGTCGCTGCGTGGGTCGGTGCGCTGATCCTGGATTTGTTCGAGGGGTGCATAGTGGCGCGTGTAACCGAAGAACGCCTGCGAGGAAGTCACCGAAGCATCGGAGGGTTGCGCTTTCGCCAAACCGAAATCGAGCAACGCAATCTGCCCGGCGGCAGTAAGCTTCAAATTGTGGGGTTTGATATCGCGATGAATCACCTGGCGGTCGCGCGAGTGGAGATAGATGAGCGCGTCGAGCAACTGGTCGGCCCAGGCAATCACCTGTTCGCGAGGGAATGGACCCGGCTGTTGCGCAATAATTCTGGCAAGGTCAACGCCGGCGATGAACTGCATAACCAGAAATGCGCGGTTGCCTTCGACGAAATGATCGCTAACGCGAGGGAGCGCAGGATGCTGCATCCCGGCCAGCAGCCGCGCCTCGTGTTCAAATTGCCGGCGCATCGACGGTTCCGAAGAGAGTGTCTCCTTCAGGGCCACGGTGATTTCGAGCCGTTGGTCAATGGCCTCGTACACCGCGCCCATACCGCCGCGGCCAAGCAGCCGGACGATGCGGTAACGATCCTGCAAGACTGTGTCAGGGCCGAGCGGAGTGTTTGCAGAGTCGGGATTATCGTGAGAGGGGGTCAATTAGATTTGCTCCAGTGCCGGAATGGGCATTCATACCTGACGTTACGAGTTAGATGGGGAAGAAGGAAAAACTCGATCAAGTCAAAAAATAGTGATGTTTAGTCTTACCTGAGAGGTTTAATCGGGGCAGCGGCTAATTTGAGCCGCCGGATTGGTTAGAGTCGGTCGATGACCAACTGTCACTTGGAAGTATATGCCACGCTGCGATACCCGCACAAGAAGATTGTCTGTGGCCTTCTCGGTTATTTCCGGCGGGAACTGATGTCGCCTTCTCCTAGCAGCGGCCTGGTCGTTTAAGTGGACAGAAAGGGACTACGATTGAAACTTTGCCCCTCCATGTCGCCCCGGATTGGCAGCAGAGACGGTTCAAATCTGCCAGTTATTGACATGGCACTTGGTATGCCGTTGGATTCAGAGTTGGAGGCTTGGGCAATCGGCATTTAGTCAGGAACAACCACTGCGGGCTGTTCGCGCTCACTCTCGTGCACGCCGCGCGCTGCGACCGTCGGTTCGACCGGCACATCCGAATCTCGCCGGCGCGGCTTCCGAAGTCGTTCACGCAAGCCACTGCCCTTGCTCGCTATCTTCCGCCAACGCGCAGTGTGGCTGAGGTCGTCAAGGACAGAATACACAACTGGCGTTGCAATTAAGGTGAGCAAAAGCGAAAGCATCTGGCCACCAATTACGACGACAGCGATGGAACGACGTTCCTCGGCGCCCGGGCCGCTTCCCAGCGCCAAAGGAAGCATGCCGGCGATCAGCGCGAGGGTCGTCATCAGGATTGGCCGCAGCCGGTCGCGATTTCCTTGCATGATGGCTTCGTAGCGCTCCATGCCACGCTCGCGCAAGCTGTTCATGTGATCGATTTGCAGGATTGAGTTTTTCTTAACTACACCAAACAGCACGAGTATGCCGAGGGCTGAATAAAGATTGAGCGTGTCGCCGGTGGCCCACAGCGAAAGCAGCGCAAAAGGAATTGAGAGCGGCAAACTCAGCAGGATAGTTATTGGGTGAATCGTGCTTTCAAACTGCGACGCCAGGATCATGTACATGAACAGCACTGACAGGATGAACGCCCAGATGAATTCAGTAAACGTTCGTTCCAACTCGCGCGCACGCCCGGAAACTGTGGTCGTATACGCCGCCGGCAGATTCATCTTCGTGACTTCGCCGCGCAGAGCCTCAATCCGATCGGCCAGCGCGAAGCCCGGCGCCACTGAGGCGCGCATCGAGACGAGACGCTCACGATTGAGACGGTCAATCCGTGAAGGATTGCTGTCGCGTTTGATGTTCACCAAATTATCAAGGCGGATCAGCCCACCGCGCGACGAAGGAACATACAGCCGCTCAATGGTTGCGATGTCGCTGCGATCCTGTTCGGCGAGGCGTAGTTGGACATCGTAGTCTTCGTTGATCGATTCGTCGCGGAAGCGCGAGGCGCGGTCCTCGCCCCCGACCATCAGACGCAGCGCCGTGGCGATGTCGGTGCTGTCAACGCCCAGGTCCGCTGCCCGCGCGCGATCAATCTCAACTTTCAACCCCGGCTTATTGAGTTTGAGCGAAGTGTCAGCATCGACGATTCCGCCGAGCGTCTGCGAACGCTTCACCAGTTCGTCGCCGTAAGCCGCAAGCGCAGTGATGTCGGGGCCACGCAAGTTGAAATCAATATCGAAGCGACCGCCGGAGCCGAAATTGAACGATGGAGCGTTGCGCACAGAACCGCGCATGGGGGCGTACTTCTGCAGTCGCCGGCGCACTTCGAGCATTACGTCCTGCTGAGAGTAGTTTTCTCTAAACGCTTTGAGTGGATTGCCTTTTTTAGTTTCGGTCCAGAGGCGTCCGAGCGAGAAGGTGCGTTCCTCATGCGACGCGATGCGCACGTAAGCGCCCGCCTGATTCACGCCGCCGAGAAATCCGCCGCCCGCGTTTGATAAAACCAGCCGCACGCCTGGCACAGAAAGAAGGTCCTTTTCGATGAGCTGGATGGCTTCGTTCATCACGGCGAGGTTCGTGCCCTCCGGTCCATTGACGTTAACTTCAAACTCGGCTTCGTCAACATTCGTGGGAATAAATTCCTGCCTTACTGCCCGGTAGAGCGGGACGCTGGAAAGCACTACGGCCAGCGCCACCAGGGACACGGCTAACCGGTGCCGCATCGCAAACGCCAACATCGCCGTGTATGACTTGTCGATCCACTTGTAGAACCCGCCGCGCGACCCTCCCGATATATGTGCGCCGCCGCCCGCGTCGGCATCCTTCACTCGAATCAGCCGTGAACTCATCATCGGCGTCAACGTAAACGAGACGAGCAAGCTGACCATGATCGCCACGGCGGCCGTGATGCCAAACTGATAAAGAAATCGTCCCGAGATCGACGACATAAAAGAGACCGGCAGAAAGATGACAACCAGCGACAGCGTTGTCGCCAGCACCGCCAGGCCGATGTCTTTGGTCGCTTCTCGCGCAGCTTCGCGCGGCTCGATTCGTTTCTCTTCAATGAAGCGGAAAATGTTTTCCAGAACGACGATCGCATCGTCGATCACGACCCCGACCATCAAAACCAACGCCAGCATCGTCACGCTGTTGAGTGTGAAATCAAGCGCGCGCATCATCGCGAAAGTGGAAATCAGCGAACACGGAATGGCTACCGCAGCGATGAGCGTCGAGCGCCACGAGCGCATGAAAAGAAGCACTACGAGGCTGGCGAGGATGCTGCCGAGTATCAAATGAGTTTCGATTTCGTGTAGCGCCGCTTCGATGTATCGCGACTGATCACGAATTACTTCTGTCTTGACGTCGCCTGGGAGTTGACTGGTGACTCGCGGCAGCTCCGCCTTGACGCCATTGATCACTTCGATGGTGTTCGCGCCTGACTGACGACGAACTTCGAGCGTAACAGTCGGCACACCGTTCAGTCGCGCGACGGAGCGTTGCTCTTTGGTTCCGTCTTCAACCCGCGCCACATCGCGCAAACGTATCGGCGAGCCGTTTACGTTTGCAATTACCAGGTCCTCGAAGGCTTTCGGATCTGTGTAACGGCCGAGCGTGCGCAGCACGAGTTCCTCGCGCCCCGTATTCACATTTCCACCGGGCACGTCGGCGTTCTGCCTGGTTAAGGCTGAACGAATCGCGGTGACCGGAATTTGATAAGCCGCCAGGCGTTCGGCGTCGATCCACACGTTGATGGCGCGATCGAGGCCTCCGACGACGCGAACTTCACCGACGCCGCTAACGCGTTCAAGCTGAACGCGCACTGTCTTGTCGGCCAGCTCAGTGAGTTCGCGAATCGAGCGATCACCGGAGAGCGAGATGGTTATGACTGGAGTGCTGTCGTTATCAAACTTCTGAATGACTGGCGGCGTGGCATCTTCGGGAAGGCTGCGGCCCAGGCTGTTGACGCGGTCACGGATGTCCTGCGCCGCAGATTCGAGATCGCGGTCAAGCTTGAAGGTTGCAATTACAAAGGAACTTCCCTGCCCAGAGATCGACCGCAGCTCGTCAATGCCGTCGACGGTGTTTACGACTTCTTCGATTTGCTGGGTGACGAGAGACTCAACTTCCTGAGGCGAGCCGCCCGGCAGCCCGGTGCGAATGCTGACAGTAGGGAGATCAACTGAAGGGAAACGATCGACGCCGAGTCGGAAAAAGCTCGCCGCGCCGACCACAACCAGCGACAACACGATCATGGTCGCGAAGACAGGGCGGCGAATACAAATCTCAGCTAGTTTTTGCATGGCTCAATAAAGTACTGAGTGCTGAGTACTGAGTTCTGAGTCAGTTTGTCGATTCGAGTGCCGCTCGTTGCCGCTGAACGGAAGCTCTCAGGCCACCTATGATTTTTCCGACTTCAACTGCGTCAGCCATCAACGAGTCGAACGCTTCCGATGGGATGTAAGCAACATCCAACGCAACATAGAGTTGATTTCGCAACTCTGCACAAGATCCCTTCGCTATGACCAAAAACCGATGAAATTCCGCCGCACCGCCTCTTTCAAATCCCTCGGCGATGTTGGACATAGTCGAAACGGCCGCCCGCCTAATCTGATCCTTCAGACTGTAGTACCGCGCGAAGTTGCCCTGGTTAGTTACTTTGTAAATTCGACCAGTAAGCTTACGCGCCTTCTGCCATGCAATTAGTTCTTCGAACTTTTCAACTCTCTTCGACATAGGATCCCTCCTGTTCATTTTGAATTGAGGGTAATAGTTATACAAATAGCGGTTTCACATTCACTCAGCACTCAGTACTCAGCACTTTCCTCACTGCACCACTTCGACGGCCATTCCCGATTGCAGGTTGCCGGGATCGACGATCACCTGATCGCCAACGTTGACGCCGGCCAAAATTTCGGTCCAGTCTCCACTTTTTCTTCCGGTGGTGATCGGTTTCTCCAGCGCCTTGCCAT
>JANMVC010000489.1:0-5971 GCA_031392315.1 Pyrinomonadaceae bacterium
GCTAGCTTCACTTGCAGCAGAGCAGCGAGCTGAGCTTGGTCTTGAATGATGGCTTCGAAGTGTGACAACTCGCAGGGGATTAGTTGCAGGCGTGATGTTTCGATCATGGGCTATCCGCAGACTACAAACAGTTCAGGTCAGAAATGAACCAAGTCGCTCCACGATGACTATAGTCCGGTCGTGAGCTTTCACAATAAGCGCGTGCAGCCCCAAGGTCTGTTCGGCGGCTCCGGGATTCCCCTCTTCCACGCTCCGCGCGCCACCGCCGGCTGTTTGCTGTTTACTGTCTGCTGCTTACTCTTACAACAACAACGTATCGACCCGATGCGCGTGGACCATATTTTCACACGGCGACCAGGCGAAGATGGTGAACCGGCCGTCCTGCGAGGCCACCAGGGCCATCGCGTCGCGACAATCGTAAACAAACTGCGCCGCCGACATATGCCTGGTGCCCCCGGTTTGTCCCGCGTGGACCACGAGCGCGCGGTCGCCGACGATAGGTTCGGTAATGATTATTTCTTCCACCGGCGTCGAATGCGACGCCCGCCTGATCTTCGCGCCGAAAGCAAACAGTTCATACTGATCGCTGATCACCGTCGCCCCATCCACCGCTGTCAGACCGGCGACTGTGTCCACCGCGCGGCGCATCGCCGTCTGCCACCAGCGTTGGCTCTGCTGGTCCGCATCATGGGCCATCAGATCGGTCAAGCCCGCGAACGGCGGCACGACTGAATAAAGAATCGGATGCACGATCGACTCGCGCCAGTGTTCGGTGGAGGCGGGAATGACCAAGAGGGAACCACCGTGGGCATGCGCGCGCATCGAAGCGGCCAACTGCACCAGCAGGTTCACTGATTCGTGACCTTGGTTCGCGGAATGGGGCGAAGTGAACGCGAGCAGCGAGGTGAGCAGCGCCGGACAGTCTGGCAGGCTGGTGCCGTTTTCATCAATCACCTTCACCTGATCGCCCTTGAGCACCGCCACATTGGCAAACTTTCCAAACCCATCGTTGCGCCGGTGCTTGATCACCAGCAGGCCCGGCTCAACGACTTCGAGGACGAAGCAAAAACTCGGCACCGTGCGCGTCGCACCCCAAACGTACAACTCCCCGTCTTCACTCCAAACGCCGAGATGAATTTCCGGACGTTCGACCGCGGGAGCGAGCTTAGTGAGAAACCTGGTGGTGAGCGCCAGCCGGTGTTCGAACACGATTGGCTTGTCCACTTCTTCGGGTGGCACGAAGGCGAGCGAGATTTTTGGCGAAAGCCCTTCCTCGCGCCGCAGGCTCGCCCAGAAAGCAGCATCGATGATCGCCGCTACTGAAACCTCGTCAGGCTCGGGCGCAAGTTGGTCCTCGCCGCGTTCGCGAGCTGCCCCCAGGTGTCGGCGAAAGTGGTTGGCCACCGTCGTGGCCACCGTTCGCGCCGCTTCGTATGTAGGCTCGTGATTCATAAGTTTCTCAGTGCTTGTCCATAAACTGCCGGAGCTTCTCCCGCGCTTGCTGCCGCACCTTGTTCCGGAGCAGCGGCGTCCATCCGAGCAACGTCCCCTTCGTGCCCAGTGCCTGCCCGCTCCACTTCCAAAAATCAAACACGTCCGTGTGTTTTACGATCTTCCCATCCCGAAACTCAAACGCCGCGTCAATCTTATTGTGTACGCGCCGGCCGGTGGCGGAGAAATCATAGCGCGCTTCCCAATGCGCCTTACCCGTCCGCTCATCTGCTGCTACACCGCTGAAGGTGAGCTCGAAATTCGTCGCCGTGGCGCAGAGCATCCGCCACATCGCGCCCGCCTGGGCCGCATTGAGTTTGCCAAACGCCGGATCGGAAAACTCAACTTCGGCGTGGTAACAGTCGACCATCCCGGCGGCGTCGAGCTTTTGAAACGAGCGATAGAAGATTTCGATCAACTGCGCATTCGGATTCATGGCGGGCAGTATACCGCGTGGGAAGGCAGTGGTCAGTGGGCGCTGGGAGCGCAGGCATCCTGCCTGCCACTTCACGGAACCGAGAGCGGCAGTGCCAATCTCGCCTGCTCTTCACTGGGACCGCGGCCGCCCCAAGCGGAGAAGTTCAGGCACGATTCTCAGTCTTCGTCAGAAACTCACTCGCAATCTGTGTAGCCAGATCCGCTGCGGCGCTTTCGCTGTGCGGACTATGCGCCGCGCCTTCGAGTATTCGCATTTCAGCGTGTGGCAATTGTTGATGTGCTGCGTCTAGTTCACCCTGCTCAGTCCGCGGGTCCAACTCGCCATGAAGGAATAGTGTGGGCGCGCGGACTTCGTGAAGGCGGCCGCGATAGAGATCGTCAGTCGGGCCCGAGCTCGTCAGCGCCAATTCGAGCCACGCCTTCGCATGGCTAAGGATGAGTTGGCGCCAATTCTCCCTGCCAAACTCGAGTGCAAATCGCTCGCAGAGTTCCACCCCCAACGCCTCCGGATCATGAGCCAGCGTTTCAAAAAGCTGCCGCGAACGCGGCTTCATCCGGTAATAGTGGCAGGCCTCGAGAATCAGCCCACGCACTCGCTCAGGCGCAGTGAACCCCAGGATGGCGGCGATTACCGCGCCGTCGCTGTGTCCCCAGAAGAAGGCGCGCTCGATGTTGAGCGAATCCAGCAGGCCCAGGGTTTCCACTGCGGCGCGGTAATGAAAGTCGTCGGGAAGATCATTTTCAAGACGCATCGAGCCGCCATAGCCGCTGCGATCGGGCGCGATAACTCGGCGGTCCTCGCGAAGTTTCGCTATCTGACTATCGAAAGGGTTGATGCTGTATCCCCAGCCGCCATGCAACAAAACGATCGGCAACGCGCCAGCCTCTCCTTCGTCGCGATAGAAGATCTCTATCTGACTACGACCGGGAACCAGCGGGGATGATGATAATGATGCTGTGGGCATATCCGAGTGATTAGTGAATAGTGAAAGTTAGGGCTCGAACAACTGCTCACCGTTTTTCGGGTAATGGTGCAGCTTAAAAAATCGGACTTCTCATTCACACCGGGGCTTCAGCCCGGTGACGGGTGTTAAGCGGAGCGCACCTAACCGTTTCAACGGTTTCCCTCAATAGGAGGCCAAGGCTGCACTGGAAACCGTTGAAACGGTTTCCTTACCCCTCGAAGGCTTGCGGAGTCACCGGGCTGAAGCCCCGGTGTGAATGAAGGGTCTTATGCGCAAACTGCTCACGGCTGCGCGCCTTGTCTTTTCTCTCTTCACTCTTCACTCTTCACTTATCTGACCGGCTCGCGCAGTACGGCATCGGCAGCGACTGCGGCGAGGCGCGCCGCCTCCGGGTGCGCTTTCTTCAGTTGCGCAATTTGCACTAAACCTTCTCCCGTGCGCGAGAGCATGCGGAAGAGATCGCCTTCCTCAGCGCGCGTCTCATGAACCAGCTCGGACCATTCAGCGCCGCCGGCCCAACGCGCGGCTGTTCCAGCGGCGGAGAAGTTTAGTTCCGGCGCCGGCTCCACACCTCGTTTCCATTCTTCCGTCGCAACCTTGAATCCCACATCTTCAAACTGCGCCAGGGCTGTCACCAAAGCGTCCTCCAACTCGATCTCGCCATAATCACGATCGCCATCGGCGGTGAGCGCGGCCATTACTCCGGCGAGACGCTGAAACTCCAGCGCATTGAATAGTCCCGCTGCCAAAGCTTCGCCAACCAGCAACGGCCGATCAACATGCAAATCCGCCAGCCAGCGCCCGCGCTCAGTTACCTTCTCTACCGTGTAGTCGAGATAGCCAAAGGTCGCCAGCACGCGCGCCCTTTGCTCAAACGGTTCCCAAACCTCATCGCGCAACCGCTCAATCATGCGAGCCGATCGTTCGAAGTTTTCGGCATCGCCAAGCAGTTTCCACAAGACTTGAGTGCAGCGCAACTTCTCTTCTGTGGCACGCGCATCTTGCGCGTGATTCACGAGCGGGACGCCCGTGCCACTGCCCGGCAGGATCGAATCCATCTGGTCGTTGATGATATTCAGCGCCTCGCTCTCCTCCGCACCCGCGTCGCGCAGGCGCGGCTCCGGTATCACCAGCTCCTGCCCGCGCGCGCGTATCTCATCAAACGCCGCGATGAGCGAATCGTCGGTGAGGCGATAGGTTGGTTCATACACGCGGCCAATTCGTGTTAACGCAAAGCTGGCGCTGCGACCGTCTTCGCGAATGCCCCGCACGTTGCCGCCGCTGTTTTCAGTGATCATCACCAGCCGCCGGCCGCTGCGCCCAATGCCAACGACGCGGCCCGGCTGGACCACCTCATCCAGCCAGCGATACACCACCTCCGCGCGCGACTGTGGCTTCGCATTCTGCAAATGCGTCCGGGCGCTGACTAACCTTTCAAAGCCCAACACGGCAGCGACGTTTAAGTTGCAACCCGCTTCGCCCAGTTTCAATTGAATTCGTTGCTCGCTCTCTGCGCCAACTTTTTCGAGTCGGGTAATCTCCAACGCCGCGTCGCGATGGGCAAAGCTCCTTTCCACAATCTCGCGCACCTGCGCAAAGTTTTCATAAGCATCGAGCAGATTGAGCAGCGTAGTGTAGGTGGCGCGAAACTGGCTGACTAGCGGATCGGGTCGAGCTTTCAGCAACTCGGCAATGCGTTGCGGATCCTGATGCACGCCCGGCGCAGCGACTACGAAACCGACATTGTCACGCCCGCGCCGGCCCGCGCGGCCGGTCATCTGCTGCAACTCTGAAGCGGTCAACTGTCGCCAGCCGTGACCGGTGCGCGCGTCGGCCACAGTGATAACTACGGTGCGCGCCGGGAAGTCGACTCCGGCTGCGACGGTCGCCGTCGCGAAGATCGCGTCGAGCAATCCGGCGCTCATCAGTTTTTCAATCGCCAGCTTCCAGGCTGGGATGTGGCCGGCATGATGCGAGGCGACGCCGCCGCGAATGATTGTGTCCCAATGCCGATGACGACGAATTTCAGGAAACTGCTCGGCCATGGTGCGCATGAAGTCGCGCCGGGCCTCGCGTCGATGGTCGCTGGAATCACGCTGCAGTAAAGCAGCTTCGGACGCAGCTTGATCGCAACGCCGGCGCGTCGGCAAAAACACGATCGCCGGCAAGAGATTGTAAGAACCAAGCGCCGCTAGTAACGTGCCGGGCGGCATTTCAGGCATGCTGAGCTTCATATTAAGTAAAGAACTGATCCACGAAGTGACACGAAACGCACCAAGCAAACTTCGTGATGGTTCGTGTCATTTAGTGGATGGCTTTTTCGTTCATAACAAGTCGATGCAGCTTCCATGGCTCAATGCCTTCGGCGGGAGCCACGAGGCGGCGGACGTCGCTCCTCACGAGCGCGCTCGCTGATCTCCGCGATCTCGGGATTTAGTTTCCCTGCGTCAGTCACCAAAGGAATCAATCGTCTATCCGGCAGTAACATCGCCGCCCGCAACGGCACCGGGCGCCCAGCCGGACGCTCCACCACTCCACAGCGCACGCCGCGCACTTCTTCAATCCATGCCGCAAACTCATCCGCGTTGCCAATCGTCGCTGACAGCAACAGCAGCCTAATGCGCGGCGGTGTCAGAATGATCGCCTCCTCCCAAACGTGGCCGCGATCTTCATCCCCGAGGTAATGGGCTTCATCCAACACCACCAGATCGGCATTGACGTCTGTGCCGCCGCGCATCGAATCGAAAAGTTGGTTGCGGTAAATCTCCGTCGTGCCCACCAGAAGTTGCGCTTCGGAATTTTCTTTGCGATCTCCGGTGAGTATGCCGACGCGGTTGGCGCCGAATTCATCGGAGAACTCCTGATACTTCGAATTCGTGAGCGCCTTGAGCGGCGTGGTGTACCAGGCGCGGCGGCCGGCGGCGAGCAAGCGTCGAATCTCCTCGCGAGCAATCCAGGTCTTGCCGCTGCCGGTGGGCGCGGTGACGAGCACGTCTTCAAACTCGAGCGCTTCCAGCGCTGCCAGTTGAAATGGATCGGGTTTAAAAGGCTCCGCCGGCGGCGTGCCAATTCCTTCC
>JANMVC010000505.1:0-3488 GCA_031392315.1 Pyrinomonadaceae bacterium
ACGAACCGCCTCGTTGCCTTGCAGATAAACTCCGCGAATTTTTCCAGTGCCATTATCCAGATTGAAGTAGCCGCTAAACCTTTCATACTCGGCTTTCTTAACCAGCGTCGGTCCAACACCTGGCGACGGCTGCGCGCCAGGTGCGACTGCCGGAGTCTCCATCTTGCCAAAGTGCTCGGCCACGTAAGCGCGCGATCCGAGCAAGCCTTGCTCCTCACCGCTCCACAACCCAACCCGAATCGTCCGGCGAGGATTCAGATTCAGAGCTTGCAGAATGCGTACTGCCTCCATCGCCACCGAAACTCCGGCCGCGTTGTCAGTCGCCCCAGTGCCTCCGTGCCACGAGTCCATGTGGCCGCCCAGCATGACAACTTCATCCTTCAGATCCGAACCCGGAATCTCCGCAATTGTGTTGTAGCCCATCGCATCTGAGTCGTGCCAATCGACCGCCAGGTCAACTGTGGCTCGAACCTTTTCGCCAGCTTCGATCATGCGGGCCACGCGATTGTAGTGTTCGACTGCCATCACCAATTGCGGAATGATCTTCGGGGCGCTCTTGTCGTAGGCCGGGATCTGGCGCGGCGCGTTTGGCGCAAAGGGATTTTCCACGCACGGCTGCGGCACCGTCGCTTGTTGCACGAAGATGGTGCCACCGTCTCCGATGCGGCTGGCGTCAATCAATACGGCGGCTTTCTCTTCCTGGAAGAATTGATTCTTCCGGCAGGCGAAGGCCTGCGCCGCTCGTTGTTCGGAAGTCATTTGAAAGCGTCGGCCACCGCGGCCGCGTGCGTCAGGCGCAGGTGCGTCAGCCAGCGTGAGCAGATCTTTTTCATTGAGACGCGTGCCCGCGGGATCAAATCCCGCCTTCACCTCGCGCATCTTTGCGGTAAGAACGATAGCACCCTTGAGTCTCCCCTTAAATTTCTGCAACTCCGCTTCATCTTTCGCGTCGACGTAGACCACCTCTGCGGTAACCGCGCCGCCAGTCGCGGGCGACCAGGCTTTCGGATAAGCAATCAGTGGAATTGCGAGTGGTTCGACAACCTGCGCCGAGAAACGCTTGAGCGTCCAGCCGCGGCCAAATGGTCCCCACGGTTCGAGACGCGCATTCTGCAAGCCCCATTTCGTAAGTTGATCGCGGGTCCATTCATTGGATCTTTTCATCCCTGGGCTTGCCGTCAGCCGCGGACCGATGACATCGCTGAGGTAGCTGAGGGTTTGCATCACCTGCGATCGTTTCATGCCCTCTTCTTTTATTCGCTCGATCGGATCGTTTGGATCCGGCGTCGGTGTTTGCGCCGGGATTGCCTGGGGCGTGGAGCCCGGCGAAGGCTGTTGCGCAAAGCTGGCACCGGAAGAAATAGGGGAAATGAGAAAAATGAATAGCAGCACTGCCGCTGACATGCGTCGTAGCATAATCGGCTCTCCTGGTTTGAACTTTGAATTAAAGGGCGTGCACCATCGGACCGCGAGATCAACTTGCCTTCTTGCTTTTCTTTACCGGCTTCGCTTTCGCCAGCTCACCCGTGGGATCGATTGAGCTGTAGCCACATTCTTCGTTGGCGCAGTGAAGGAACGTGCCCTGCTTCTTGGTTGTCTTCTCGAGCAGGAAAGGCGCGCTGCACTTTGGGCATACCTCGTTTACCGGCTTATCCCAATAAACGCGATCACAATCCGGATAGGTGCCGCAACCGTAGAACACTTTGCCGCGCTTTGATTTTTTGACGACCAAATCACCTTTACAACCCGGTCGTGCGCAGTGCACTCCCGTCGATTCCTGTTTGATGTATTTGCACTTCGGATAATTTGAGCAGGAAACAAATTCGCCGAAGCGGCCATGACGTCTAACCAGCTGGGCGTCGTCTACGGGACATTTCTCGTCTAAAAGCACTGGCGCGGGCGCAGCCACACCGCTCTTGGCAATCTTGCGAATGTTGCGGCACTCGGGATAACCGGTGCAGCCGAGAAATGGACCAAAGCGTCCGCGCTTGAGTTGCATCGGCTTGTCGCAGAGTTCGCAAATCTCAGGTTCCGAAGCCGCCTCGGTGCCGCCCGGAGTCTCGCTTCCGTCCTGAACATTGGCGGCAGTCTTTGGTTCAGCATCGCGCGTCGCTTCGCATTTCAGACACTTGAAATACTTACCGAAGCGGCCCCACTTCAGCACCATGCCGGGCGTCTCACATTTTAGACAAACCTCGTCTGTCGGTGTGGCAACGTCCTTGATGTCTTTGGTGTATTTGGTGAACTTAACCAGGTCGCTGGAAAACTTTCCGTAGAAGTCGTGCAGCGCGTCGGTCCACTTGAGTTTGCCTTCTTCAACGTTGTCGAGTTCTTCTTCCATCCGCGCGGTGTAGGTCTCATTAAACAAGTCGCCAAACCCACCATCGATCAGCAGATCGTTTACCGTCTTACCTAAGTCTGTCGGGTGAAAACGCCCTTCCAGTTTTTCAACATACTCACGCGCCAGGATCGTAGTCATGATTGCCGCATAAGTTGACGGGCGGCCGATTCCCTTTTCTTCCAGAGCTTTTACGAGCGTAGCTTCAGTGAAACGCGGTGGCGGATCGGTGAAATGCTGCTCTGGGGTGATTTGGTTCAGGCCCAGCGTCTCGCCCTTTTCCACCGGAGGCAGCGTACGCTCGGCCTCTTCGTCATCTTCGGTTTTCTCGTCGCGGCCTTCCTGATAGAGCTTGAGGAAGCCGTCAAACTTTTGCACCGATCCGGTCGCGCGGAAAATGAAACGGCCGGCGGCGATGTCGATCGTCGTTTGGTCAAACAGCGCGGGCGTCATTTGCGAAGCGACCATGCGCTGCCAAATGAGGCGATAGAGCCGCAGTTCGTCGTTGTTCAAATATTTTGCGAGCGCATCGGGAGTGCGCGAGACATCGGTCGGACGAATTGCTTCGTGCGCGTCCTGTGCGCCTTTCTTGGAGCGATAGTGAATTGCCATTTCCGGCAGGTAAGGCGCGCCAAACTGCTTGCTGATGAAGTCTCGCACTTCGCCCAACGCCGTATCGGAAACACGCGTCGAGTCAGTGCGCATGTAGGTGATCAACCCAACGGAGCCTTCCGCGCCAATCTCGATGCCCTCGTAAAGTTTCTGCGCAATCATCATCGTCCGCTTAACGGCCCAACCGAGTTTGCGCGCAGCTTCCTGTTGGAGTTTGGAAGTGATGAAGGGCGGAACGGGGTTACGCTTACGCTCTTTGCGGGTTACTTCGCTGACGACAAACGTCTGCTCATTTGCCTCGGCTACCAGCTCGGCAGCTTTGGCTTCCTCGTTGATTAGAATTTCGGAGCGCTTGATGTCCTGATCGAACCCGCCGGTCTTGACGGTCTGTTCGCCAACCTTGAAAAGTCGGGCGTCAAACGCGGGTGGCAGCTTGGCCGCGAGGTTGGCGCCAATCGTCCAGTATTCGGTCTTGATAAACTTTTCAATCTCGCGCTCGCGCTCCACCACCATTCGGAGCGCTACTGACTGCACACGG
>JANMVC010000273.1:0-10768 GCA_031392315.1 Pyrinomonadaceae bacterium
GTCGCCTTGACCAAACCGGCTTGAGAGATTGCGTCTGACGCTACAGTGAATTCACCGTTTGCGATTGTGCCCTTCAATTGATCCAGTGACCATGTGGCCGAGGGTTCTTCGCGAATAAAGTTTCCCTGTGCGTCGAAGAGACGAACCCGAAAGTTGACCTTACTCCCGGGCTTTAGCATTAGTTCAGTTGGGACGACTTGAACGTGCGCGACCGCTCCGTCAGAGACCTTGAAACTGACGTCATGCTTGAGCCACTTGCTGTAATCCGC
Source organism: Pyrinomonadaceae bacterium (assembly GCA_031392315.1). Lineage (GTDB taxonomy): Bacteria > Acidobacteriota > Blastocatellia > Pyrinomonadales > Pyrinomonadaceae > PSRF01. Next base: position 270 of record JANMVC010000273.1, read on the forward strand.
TTTCGAGACCCTCGGAGCTGCTTTCTTCCCGATGGCGTAGAGATTGGAGTCAGAGACGAGGAAGATGCGGCCGTTTGAGATTGCGACGGAAGCAATGATGATCTCAGGTATGGCGGCGGTGCCGAGCTGGTCTTCGTCAACAATCTTTGCCCCGGTTGCTGAAGGTTCCAGAATGAAAAACTTTCCATTCTCTGTGCCAACATAAAGCTTGCCGTCGGCGAGCACCGGCGATGCTTTCTGAATTGTCCCCAGGTTCTGCAGCCATAGTTGTTTGCCGCTGGCAACGTCAAACGCCGCGATGTTTGCGCCATTGTCGATGTGGTAAAGACGATCTCCGTCGATCACTGGGGAAGAGAAGCCGCCCTGCCAACCGTAAAGGCTCCATTTGATCTGTTCCTTTTTAATATCTCCCTTTGCGCCTGCATCCACCGCGACCATCATCCCCATTTCGTTCGAAGCGAGGTTTTCTTCGCTGTGCGTGAGGATGGCGGTTGTGCCGTGGACCACGACGCCGGTATTCAACCCGCGCTTGCTGATTTCGTATTTCCAAACAGGTTCGCCGGTCTGCGGTTTAATGGCGTGAGTAACGCCATCGCTCGCTCCCTGGATCAACAAGCGCGTGCCGTTGATGTTAGCGATGATTGGCGGGGCGTAAGTTGTGTCGTAAGGCCGGCCGCCGGGAGCGCTGAGCCACATCGTTTCGCCGGTTTTTTTATCAAAGGCCATGAAGCGATGCGCGCCGCGTGCGTTTAGGCCCCACTGGAAAGTTACGCCGCTAACGATTACCAGGTCGCCGTCGATTATCGGCGACACGGTGCGACCACCGTGGGTCGTCAGTAGACCAAAGTCTTCGCCGAGGGATCGTTCCCACAAAACTTTTCCCTTGCTATTCAACGACAGCAGCGTTCCACCACTGCCGAAGACATAAACATTTCCACTCGCCGGATCGCCCACCGGCGACGCCCACCCGACGCGATGCGCCGGCACGTCGCTTAAGTAAACGTTGAAGCGGTGTTCCCAAAGAAGCTTCCCGGTGTTTGCGTCGAAGCACATCAAGCGCTCCTGTTCGAGTTCGCCTTTGCCGGCCGTGTTTTGCAGGTAGACGCGATCGCCCATCACGATGGGCGCGGAGCGTCCGCCGTAGGGAGCTTTCCACGCCAGATTGTCGCCGGCGGGCGACCACTTAGTCGGCAGCCCTTTTTCCAGGGAGACGCCGTCGCGCGCCGGGCCACGCCATTCGGCCCAATCGTGGCCGAGAGCGCCAATTGATGCGGACGTAAACAGTGTCAGCAACAGGAGAAACTTCAAAAAAATGGAAGGCGACTTAGTCATTTTGGATTTCCGTCACGCTTGTTTGGGTTCACACTAGCTGGGTAAAGCAACTTGTTAGGTTGCTGCGCCGCAAACTAACAGTTTGCGTTACAAAAGAAGCTGCCTGGTGCAACCTTAAAGATGTAGAATGCGTATTCTCGCGTTGCAGTAGCTCTGTTTTTTATCAGGCCCAAAATCTTTATTAGCTGAATTTACCACCTTGTGTATGTACTCCCAAAAGCGCGGAGGGGTTTCATGAAGTTAAGAACGCTGGCTCTCCCCTTGTTTGTCCTGCTGACCTTTCCGTTAGCGACGCTGGCCCAGGACAACAAACAACAGCTTAACGACAAACTGTGGGAGGCTGCGCGCGGTGGCGACGCAGCCGCCGTGACCGCACTGCTCGAGAAGGGCGCCGACGTCAACGCGAAGTTTCGCTATGGCGCGACCGCGCTATTCAAAGCCGCAGAACGCGGGAACACCGAGGTCGTCAAAGTGTTGCTGGCGCGCGGCGCTGATGCCACGGTGAAAGACACATTCTACGGCGCGACGGCGATGACTTGGGCGCTCGACAACGACCATGTTGAAGTGGTGCGTGCCCTGTTGGAAAAAGACGCGACTAACGTTGGCGATGTGTTGATGACCGGCGTGAGAGAAGGGAAGACTGCGCTGGTGGAAATAGCACTCGCGAGCGGCGCCGCAAAACCTGAAACGCTTTCAGCGGCACTAGCCGCGGCGCAGGCTGACAAAGAGAAGGCGGCGATTGCGGAAATGCTCAAGAAGGCCGGCGCGCTTCCTCCTCCGGAGATCGATGCGGCAATCCTTCAGTCGTACGCTGGCAAATACAAAAACGAATCGGGCACTGAGATCGGGATCACGCTCAAGGAGGGAAAACTTTTCGCTGCGCCAACCGGCCAGCCGCCTTTAGCGTTGATGGCCGTGGACAAAGTCACTTTCAAACCGATGGCTTTCGATGGGTTGGTCATAACCATGAATCTCGAAGGCGACAAAGTCGCAGGATTCACTTTGAAGCAGGGCGCGACAACGCAGATCTTCAAGCGGGTGGAGTAAGAAGTGGTGCGGAGATTAAGCTTGGAGTGGGAGCGGTGAAGCTGGGAGCGCAGGCGTCCTGCCTGCAAGCGCGAGCGCAGCTAGCGAAGATATTTGCCTGGTCCACGACAAACAGACTGTTCGCGCTGACGCGCTCATTGCAGGCAGGATGCCTGCGCTCCCAGCGCAAAGGTTTAACCGGGCGCTATAGCTCCCGTTTCTTTGTTTTGTTAGTTAGTACTTACTCGCCCAGAGGAGTTTCCCCCAAATGCAGTTAAGAGTTTTGAAGACACTTTGCGCGATCATCGCGATTAGTTTAGTCGAAGCGCTATTTGTGCAGGCGCAGACTGCGCGGCGCACGCCGACGGTTGACGACTTGCTGATGATCAAGTCCGCCGGCGGCGCGCGGATTTCGCCTGACGGCAAGTGGGTTGCCTACAGCGTTTCGGAAACAAATTTCAAAGCGGATGCCTACGTCAACCAGATTTGGATGGTGGAAACAGCTACGGAGCGCGCGTTTCAACTCACGCGCGGCGAGAAGTCAGCGGGCAATGTCCGCTGGTCGCCGGATGGCGCTTGGCTGGCGTTTACCAGCGATCGCGTGGGAGACAAGAACCAGATTTTTGCGATTCAACCAAATGGCGGCGAGTCAGTCCAGTTAACCAAGTCGGAAACCGCGGTAGGAGGTTTTGCGTGGTCCGAAGACGGCAAGCAGATCTCGTATCTCGCCTCGGAGCCCGTGCCGCAGGCGATGAAAGACCGGAAAGAGCAACTTGGTGATTTCGAAGTAGTGCGGCGCGAGTACACTCACCTGCATTTGTGGACGTTGAATGTCGCCGAAGCGATGACCGCGCCCGTCATCGGGAAGCAACGCACGAAGAACAAAGAATTCAGTATCGGTTCCGCTTCCTGGTCGCCCGATGGGTCGCGGATAGCCTTTAGCGCCACCGTCAATCCGGATTTGATCCAGGGCGTGACTTCCGACATCTACGTCCTGACGCTGGCTGATGATTCCGTCAAGAAGATCGTCGCGCAGCCTGGCCCGGACAACGATCCGCGCTGGTCGCCGGACGGCAAGCAGCTCGTTTTCGCTTCGGCAATGGGCCAGACGGTTTACTTTCATGCAAATACACGCCTGGCCATTGTCTCTGCCGACGGCGGGTCGCCGCGTTCGATCACGGAGAGTTTTGATGAGTTGCCTGGGTTCGTTGAATGGAACAGCGAAGGCGTTTACTTTACTGGATTGGCGAAGACCGCATCGCACCTCTTCCGCGTCGATCCGGCAAGTGCCAAGATTACTCGCGTCTCTGGTCCAAATGATCTGATGGCCGGAGGCTTTACGATGACGCGCGACGGCCGTCGCATTGCTTTCAGCCTCAGTTCTCCCACCTCGCTTCCGGAAATTGCCATCTCCGAAGTCGCAAACTTCTCACCACGCCCGCTCACGAACATGACGGAGCAGGCAAAGCAGTTTGTCCTCGGCACGCGTGAAGTGGTTTCCTGGAAGAGTCAGGATGGGACAACGATCGAGGGTGTGCTAATCAAGCCGGCGGATTTCGATCCCACGAAGAAATATCCGCTGCTCTGCATCATCCACGGCGGGCCAACCGGCATCGATCGGCCGGCTCTGCTCGCGCCCGACACGCGCTACTATCCTTCCGACATTTGGGCCGCGCGCGGCGCGTTGATTCTCAAAGTGAACTACCGCGGCAGCGCGGGCTATGGCGAGAAGTTTCGCCAGCTCAACCTGCGTAATCTCGGTGTGGGCGACGCCTGGGATGTGCTTAGCGGCGTCGAGCATTTGATCAAGAAGGGTTGGGTTGATCCCGCGCGTGTGGCCTGCATGGGCTGGAGCCAGGGTGGTTACATCTCAGCATTCTTGACGGCCGCATCGGATCGTTTCAAAGCCATCTCCGTTGGCGCCGGTATTTCAAACTGGGCCACTTACTACTACAACACCGACATCACACCGTTCACCATTCAGTACCTCGGCAAAGACCCCGCCGCCGATCCGGAGATTTACCAGAAGACTTCGCCAATGTCCTACATCATGAAGGCGCGTACGCCAACGCTGATCCAGCACGGAGAAAACGATCGCCGGGTTCCCATCGCCAATGCTTACGAGTTGCGGCAAGGTCTTGAGGATCGTGGCGTCAAAACCGAGATGGTTGTGTACAAGGGTTTCGGTCATGGGATTAACAAGCCGCGGGCGATGCGGGCAGTGATGACGCACAATCTGGTTTGGTTCAACCATTACCTTTGGGGTGATGCGCTTCCGGATCTGGCGAACCTGCCGCTGGCGAAGCCGGAGGGGAAGGATGAGAAGGACGCGAAGAAGGACGGGAAAAAGGACGGCGGCAACTAACGGAAAGCCATCCACGAAACACACAAAACAACACGAAATGCGTTTAGTGTCCTTTCGTGCGATTTAGTGGATCGTACTGCCTCTGGCAAAGACTTGGAGATAACAAAATGAGTCGCATTTCGCGCGTATTCGTCGGCATGGTCTTTATTGTCCTGAGCAACAGCGCCGCTTTTGCGCAAGCAAACTGGCCGCAGTTTCGCGGGCCCGGCGCCTCAGGTGTTTCCGAGGGTGGGCCGGCGCCAGCCACCTGGAACGGCGAGAAAGCTACGAACCTGAAATGGAAGACTGCGATTCCCGGCCTGGGCCATTCCAGCCCGGTAACCTGGGGTAACAAAGTCTTCATCACTACGGCTGTCACCAGCGGCGCGAAAGACGAAACGCGTTACGGCCTCTACGGCGATGTCGCGCCCGTCAAGGACGATCCCAAACACACCTGGAAAGTTTATGCGCTCGATAGTCAGACCGGGAAGATTCTTTGGGAGCGCATTGCTTCCGAGGGACTGCCGAAGGTTAAGCGCCATCCAAAGTCGACGCATGCCGACTCAACTCCCGTCACCGACGGAAAATATCTGGTCGTGCTCTTCGGCTCCGAAGGTCTCTACTGCTACAACCTCAAAGGCAAGTTGCTCTGGAAACAAAACCTGGGTGTGTTGGATGCGGGTTGGTTTTACGATCCCGACTATCAGTGGGAACACGGCAGTTCGCCGATCATCTATAAGAACCTCATCATCATTCAGGCGGATGTGCAGAATGATTCTTACATTGCGGCTTTCGACATCAAGACCGGGAAGCAGGTTTGGAAAACCGGGCGCGACGAAATCTCGTCGTGGGGTACGCCGACCGTTTACGAAGGAAAGACGCGCGCCGAATTAATAGCCAACGGCTCAAAGGCCATCCGCGGTTACGACCCGCTAACCGGAAAAGAGCTGTGGCGGCTTTCGCCTAACTCTGAAATAACCACACCCACTCCCTTCGTCGCTCACGATCTGATTTTCGTCACCAGCGGCTACGCTCCCGTCCAACCGATCTACGCCATCAGGCCCGGAGCAAACGGTGACATCTCGCTCAAGGACGGCAAAGAGTCAAACGAGTTCATCGCCTGGAGCAAGAAGCGCGGCGGGCCATACATGCCGACGCCGGTTGTCTATGGCGACCATCTCTACACGTGTTCCAACCAGGGTGTGTTCACCGCCTACAACGCACTGACCGGAGAGCGCGTTTATCAGGAACGGCTGGGCGGCAAGGGCGGAGCGTTTACGGCGTCGCCGATTGCCTCCGACGGAAAGATTTATTTGTCGAGCGAGGATGGCGATGTGTTTGTCGTCAAGGCTGGACCGAAGTATGAACTGCTGGCGACTAATCCGGTGGGTGAAGTGATGATGGCGACGCCCGCGATGAGCAATGGTTTGTTCATCGTTCGCGGAGTTAAGCATCTTTTCGCTTTCGGCGAAACGCCGGCGAAGACCGAGAAGAATTAGATCGTATCGAGCGCCAAAGGCGCGAAATGTAACAGCCTGGGGCATCGCCCCAGGTTAACAGTAGTGAATAACGCGAAGCGCTGAAAGCGCGAAATAGTCAGCCGTTGAATGTCGATTCTATTTCGCTCCTTCAGGGCTGCATCACGATCTTTTCCGGAACCTGGGGCGGTGCCCCAGGCTATTACATTCCGCGCCGTTGGCGCTTTGTCATCTTAGTAAATGAGCAAAAAGGAAAATCACACACACATGAAACTTTCCAACCGCATCAGCAGCTCCCTAATAATCAGTTTTCTTTTGACCGCCACGCTGGTTAATTCCGCCGTTGCCAAAGTCTCGACGAACTGGCCGCAATGGCGTGGCGACAATGGCGGCGTCTCGGCCGAAAAGGGACTCCCGGACGAATGGAGCGGCACGAAGAATGTGAAGTGGCGAACGCCGATTGAGGGCCGCGGTCATTCGTCGCCGATCGTTTGGGGCAAGAAAATTTTTCTGACCACCGCGCTTGATGGCGCACCAATCGCCGGCCGGAAACCAGGCGTGACGCACAAGATGGCCGACGGCAGCGACTTCGTTCACCCTGACGCCGTGGGCGCGGATCTGATGCACACGTTCAAAGTAGTGTGTCTGGATCGCACGACCGGCAAGATTCTTTGGGAACGTACGGCGTATGAAGGGCCGGTGCATGACAGTCGTCACAAGAAAGCGAGCTTCGCTTCGTCCACTCCGGCGACGGACGGCAAATTCGTTTTCGCGTTCTTTGGTTCGGAAGGTCTTTACGCCTACGACTTCAAAGGCAAGCAAATTTGGAAACAGAACCTTGGCAAACTCGGCACGGCCAGCGTCGGCTACGGAGTGTCGCCAATCCTCTACAAGGATTTGGTGATCATGCTCTGTGACGACAGCGGCGGCAATTCGTTTATCGCGGCCTTTGATAAACGCACCGGCAAGGAAGCGTGGCGGGTGGCGCGAAAGGTAGACGTCACCTGGAGCACTCCGGTGCTGGTGAAGACGGCTAAAGGAACAGAACTGGTGGCCGGCGCTGCCGAGGCGATCATTGCCTACAATCCGCTGACCGGAAAAGAGCTGTGGCGACACAAGGGTCTCGAAAGCAATGCCGTGCCCACGCCCGTGGTCCTGAACGATCTGGTTGTGGTTACATCCGGCTACCCAGCGAAGATCGCGCTGGCGATCAGAGCAGGGGGCACCGGCGACGTGACTGGCACGCCGAATCTGGTTTGGTCCTACAACAAGGGAACAGCTTACGTGCCATCTCCGATTCTGCTGGGCGACTACATCTACCTGACAACGGACCGGGGATTGTTGACAGCGCTCGAGGCGAAGACCGGAAAATTGGTGTACGAAGGCGCGCGCCCGCCGAAGGCGGTGCTCTTCCAGGCGTCGCCGGTGGCTTTCGACGACAAGATATTGTTGACCAGCGAAGAGGGCGACACGTATGTGATCAAGGCCGGGCCGAAGCACGAGGTGCTGCGGACGAATTCGCTAGGTGAAGGGGTCTCCGCTTCGCCCGCGATTGCCGACGGTACGATCTTTATTCGTGGCGACAAGAACCTTTACGCTATCGGCAATTAACGCGGGCTAGTAGAATGGAACAACTTGACGCCCGTCTACGTCTAACTGTTAATAATTGCGAGGCAGCATGGTTAGTAGAACTCTAGATGGCTTGGAATTCGTTGGACCCAGATTGCTAATGGGCCGCGAGAAAATGTAACGCAAACTGTTAGTTTGCGACGGTTCACGAGTGCCAACCACCGCCGCAAACTAACAGTTTGCGTTACACAGTAAGGAGCAGTGAAATGTTTGCGTCCGAAGAATCCACCCCATGGTATCGCTCATTAACCGGCCTCATTGCCGCTTCAGTGCTACTGCCGCCGGTTGGCCTGGCACTGATCTGGATGCGTCGTGACACTGCGGCGAAAACCAAGATCCTTGCTAGCGTTGGCATTGCCGTCCTGATGACGGGATATGTTTTTGCTTACCGCGGGTGGCGAAAATCAAGCGATAACGAAGCGCACTTTTCCGCCCTCGAACAGGATCGCGCCCGCCAGCAAAGTTTAGCCGGCTCCGGAACTCAGCCAGCCGATCCCAATCAGCCGGGCAATCCCGCCGCGGCGCAACAGCCGGGGGCCGCCAACGCTGCCAGCCCTGGCGCGCCGACCGCGGAAACTGCTTCGGCCCACGCTTCGCGAAACTACTGGACCAACTTTCGTGGTCCAAATCGCGATGGCCGCTACGATGAAATGCCGGTGCTGACGCAGTGGCCCGCAGGGGGATTAACTCCGGTGTGGAAACAACCCATCGGTCTCGGCTGGGCTTCGTTTGTCGTGGCTGACGGTCGTGCGTACACCATCGAGCAGAGACGCAGCCAGGAAGTGGTTGCAGCTTATGACGTGACAAACGGTCGCGAGCTCTGGAAGCAGGGTTGGAACGCGTCGTATGCAGACACCACCGGCGATGGTCCACGCGCCACGCCCACCTGGGACGACGGCCGCATCTATGCGCTCGGCGCCACCGGCGAGCTTCGCTGTCTCGATGCCAAAACGGGCGGCGTGCTCTGGGGCAAAAATATTCTCAGCGACAATGGCGCGTCGAACATTTCCTGGGCGATGGCTGCCTCCCCGTTGATTGTGGACGACAAAGTGATCGTGATGCCGGGTGGGACGGCGAACAAATCTGTCGTGGCTTACAACAAGATGACCGGCGCGCCGGTGTGGAAATCACAGAGCGACACGGCTGCCTACGTTTCACCGATGCTGGTCACGCTCGCCGGCCGCCGCCAGGTAATCGTCGTCAGCGCCACGCGCGCGATGGGGCTGGCGCCCGAAGACGGCTCGCTGCTTTGGAGTCACACCTGGGACACGTCGATGGGCATCAACGTCTCGCAGCCGATCCCGGTCGGCAACAACCGTTTCTTCCTTTCCGCTGGTTACGGCAAAGGCGCGTCGCTGGTTGAAATCGCCGGCAGCGGGAAGAATTTCTCGGCGCGGGCAGTTTGGGAAAATATCAACATGAAGAACAAGTTCAACAGCTCTGTGCTTCATGAGGGTTACGTCTACGGATTGGATGAAGGAATCCTGACTTGTCTGGATGTGAACACGGGAGAGCGCAAGTGGAAGGGCGGACGTTATGGCTATGGCCAGGTGATCGTTGCCAGCGGCCACCTGATCGTTTCGACCGACTCCGGGGAGCTCGCGCTGGTGAAGGCCACTCCGGATCAGTTTACCGAAGTCGCGCGTTTCGCGGCGCTTGAAGGCAAGACCTGGAACTATCCCGCGATTGCCGGCGGCAAACTGCTGGTGCGCAACGCGACGCAGATGGCTGCCTACAACATCGCGCGTTAACGCCGCGTTTCCCCGTTTCCGCGGTCCAACTGAAATAGCCTTCACCTCGGGTCGTTAACTTAGCCTAACGACGGCGCGCGCTGTGTTCCCGCCGGGCTCGCCCTTGCTAGTCCCTGCCAATAAGCAGAAACAAACGCCCTCCCCAATAGCGTATTGTCTGACATGAATAGCACAAACGAATCGATTCGCCGGAAACCGCTGCGGCTATGGCCCGGTCTGGTTGCTGCCGCACTGCTGTTACTGTTCAGGTTTGTTATCCCCGCCGTCGCGCCTGACGCCACAATTGCCGGGATTCCCACCATGGTCATTGGTGTGTTGAGCGGCCTGCTAGGCGGACTGGTGATCGTCGGTTGGTGGGTCTTCTTTAGCCGGGCACCATGGTCGGAGCGATTGGCCGTGGTTGTCTTCATGATCGCGGTGCTGTTCGCGACCTCGCGGTTCATCCACATTTCAATTCGCACGGGAGCGATGGGGTTCTTATTTCCAGTACTGGCCATCCCCGTTTTGACTCTTGCCTTCGTCGCCGCAGTCTTCGTCACCCGACGGCTTTCTAACCAAACGCGCAGGATCATCATTGCCGCGACCATCGTGGTCGCCTGCGGCGGATGGCTGCTGGTCCGCACCGGTGGTTTCACCGCCGACTTCGATCATGATTTCGCCTGGCGTTGGTCGCAGACCGCCGAAGAACGACTGCTGGCACAGGGCTCGGACGAGCCGGTTGTTCCTGCAACTACACTCGCGGCCGCGAAGACCGGCGCCGACTGGCCTGGCTTTCGCGGTGCCGGCCGCGACGGCGTTGTGCATGGCGCAGGAATCGCGACAGACTGGTCGAAGTCGCCGCCCGTCGAATTATGGCGTCGCCCCATCGGCCCTGCCTGGTCGTCGTTTGCAGTTAGCGGCGACCTGCTCTACACGCAGGAGCAGCGCGGCGCTGATGAG
>JANMVC010000541.1:0-2295 GCA_031392315.1 Pyrinomonadaceae bacterium
TGCGGTCATTGGACACGGCGACGCAGGGAAGACGCAACTAATCAGTTCTCTTCTCTACGTCGCCGGCGCAACGCCCCGCTGGGGCAAAGTGGACGAAGGCACCACTGTTACCGATCACGAAGAAGATTCCATTGCCCGCAAGATCACCCTCAACATCGGCCTCGCTCATTTAGAACACCGCGAAACGAAATTTAATTTTATTGACACTCCCGGCTACGCAGCGTTTGTGACGCATGCGCGCCCGGCCCTGCGCGTAGCTGACTGCGCGCTCGCCGTGATCGATGGCGTTAAGGGCGTCGAAGTGCAAACTGAAAAAACCTGGGTCTACGCAAACGAATTCATCGTTCCCCGCATGATGGTGGTCACGAAGCTCGATAAGGAGCATTCAGATTTTGGCATGGCGGTCGAGAGCGCGCAGAAGTCTTTCAGCCGGGCTATCATTCCCTTCACCTTACCTATCGGCAAAGAAAAAGATTTTCGCGGCGTGGTTGATGTAGTTCATCTCAAAGCTTACGAATTTGGCGCCGACGGACAAGCCAAAGAAATCCCCTTGCCGGTTGAGGGCCGCGACTATGTAGATAAGACTCGCGAGCGGCTCATCGAACTCGTCGCTGAATCCGACGACGCTCTGATGGAAAAGTATTTTGAGAACGGAACGCTGGAAGAGTCGGACGTAATCCCCAACATCAACAAAGCCATCGCGCAGAGTAAGCTCTGTCCGGTGTTTGCCGTATCCGGCGCGACGCTCGTCGGCTTGCAGGCTCTGCTCAATGCCATACTCGATTATGCTCCGGACCCGGCCCATCATGAGGCGGAATGGGGCTTGCCGGTTGACGCAGCTCCGGATGCAGAAAAAATTGCGCGCAAATATAGCGACAGCGAACCGTTTTCAGCCTATTGCTTCCGCACCGTCGCCGATCCTTTTGCCGGTCGCATCAATGTGATGAAAATCATCAGCGGCAAATTGCAGACTGATGCCAACGTATTGAATTCCAGCAAGGGAGCGATGGAACGCCTGGGCGCTCTACACACAGTTCAGGGCAAACAACTCGATAAAGTTTCCGAGGCCCATGCCGGCGATATCATCGCCTGCGTGAAGCTCAAGGAAACTCAAACCGGCGACATGCTGTGCGACAAGCAGTCGCCGATTGTTCACCAGGCTGTTGAGTATCCCGAAGCAGCGATAGCCTTCGCGATCGAGCCGAAGTCACGTCAGGACGAAGAAAAGATCAGCGTGGCGCTGCACAAGATTCTCGAAGAAGATCAGGCGCTGCATTTCACGCGCGATGTGCAGACGAAGGAATTTTTGCTGTCCGGATCGGGACAGGTCCACGTGGAGACGGTGGTTGAGAAACTCAAGAAACGTTATGGCGTCGAGGTGACGCTGCATCCGCCGAAGGTTCCTTACAAGGAAACGATTACTCAGCGCGCTGAAGTCCAGGGACGTCACAAGAAACAGACTGGCGGGCGCGGACAGTTTGGCGATTGCAAGGTTGTGTTTGAGCCAATGCCGCGCGGCGGTGGGTTTGTCTTCGAAGACAAGATCTTTGGCGGGGCCGTGCCGCAGCAGTTTCGCCCAGCGATTGAGAAAGGCATCGTCGAGGCCGCGCAATCAGGCGCGATTGCCGGCTACCCATTAGTGGATTTCAAAGTGCAGCTAATCGACGGTTCGTATCACAACGTCGATTCCGATGAGCATTCATTTCGCGCCGCCGGCCGCAAAGCGTTTCGCGCGGCGATGGAAAAAGTGAAGCCCTCGATTCTCGAGCCGATCATGGACGTTGAGATCCATGCGCCGCAGGAAAACAGCGGCGACATCATGGGCGATCTCAACTCGCGACGAGGCCGCGTGCAAGGCATGGAAACCAGCGGCAAAGACCAGGTCATCAAGGCCCAGGTGCCGATGTCGGAGATGCTCAATTATCAATCGACGCTCAACTCGATCACTGCCGCGCGCGGATCGTTTCACATGCAGTTTTCCCATTACGATCCGTTGCCGGGCAATCTATCTCACAAGGTCGTGGAGCAATCGCGAGCCGAAGGCAGAATTCGAGGCGGCGAGGACGAGGATTAACACAACCCAGCCTGCGGAGCAGGCGAAAGCATAAAGCCTGGGGTGGAGCGCACCGAAACCCCAGGTTAAGGGCCAAAAAAAACAATCGGAGCCCGCGGAGTGGGCGACAGCTATAGCACCCGATAAGAAGCTGTCGCCTGCATCGCAGGCTCGCGGCACAAAACGTTGAAAACGAAGGATCCGTCAGCCTGAGGCCGGCACTCCAAGCTACGGGCCAAACC
>JANMVC010000553.1:0-1529 GCA_031392315.1 Pyrinomonadaceae bacterium
GGCGAGCCCAACGTCAGTCCATGGCGCACACCGCTGAGAATTTGGACTTCGTCTTTCTCGATTTTCATTCGGCCGCCACGGCCATAGCCCCATTGACGGCGTTCGAGTTCACGATTGATCAAGGCCACGTCTACCGGCAAACCGGCAGGCATGCCTTCGAGGATCGCGACCAACGCGCGACCGTGTGATTCTCCTGCGGTTGTGAAACGAAACATGATGGGAGTGAATCGTAAATGGTAAATCGTGAATGGTAAAGGCAGGTTGAGTTTCGCGTGCCAACAGAACCGGGAGAGATGGAGTCCGCGTCGCTACACAGGCGCATAAAGTACAACCTTCAGGTTGCCTCCGCGCAAAACCCGCAAGCTAAAGCTTGTACTCTATACATCTGAATCCAGAACATTTTCCGCAAAGATATTTCCCCGCCCCAAGATGCCCGCTGGATCAAACGCCCGCTTGAGCGCCGCCATCTCGCGGAGATGCTCGTCGCTGTAAAGCAAACGCAGATAGTCGCGCTTCAACTTCCCGATGCCGTGTTCTGCCGAAATCGTCCCGCCAACTTCCACTGCATGCCTCACAAAACGCAAATAGATTTCTCTCGCCGTCGCCGCTTCATCGTCGTTGCGCGGCAGGATGTTAACGTGAACGTGATTGTCGCCGATGTGGCCGAAGATGGTGTAACGAAGTCCGCTGGGCGCGAGCGTGTTCTGGTAAAACTTGAGCAGGCCGGCGAATGCGTCGTCAGGCACCGACATGTCCGTTGAGACTTTTCGCTGCCGATGCCGCGCAAACCATTCATTCATGAGCACCGGCAATGCATGACGAAACTCGCGCAACCCCGCCTGGTCCTGTGCGTTTGTCGCAAACCAGGAATCATCCAGGGCATTGTGCTCTTCCAGCAGCGCGAGCCAACTTTGCATCGACGCGTCTTCACTGGCCGCCACAGTTTCCTGCTCGAAAAAAATCGCGCCCACGGCTTCGCCGGGAATAGCTTCATATTTCAACCGCAAAAAATTCAGCGACTCGCGATCGAAATACTCCAGCGCGCGTGCATCGATCGATTTGGAATTCTCAACCTCAGTCGCTCGCGAGGAGATTGGCCGACGCGTAGTCACGTCAAAAGCCTTTTCCACCAGCGCTCCCAACTGTCCGACAGCTTCGCCATTTGAGTTTCGATTCGCCGCGGACAAGTTTCGCGCCTTCGCGACAAAAGCCAACAGACTCTCATCAGAACTGAAGAAAACCACTCCGCTCAGCAATCCTTCCGGCTTCGGCAGCAACTTCAACTCGGCTTCGAGGATTACGCCCAACGTGCCTTCGCTGCCGATGAAGAGATCGATTAAATCCATCTCCGGCGCGACGAAATATCCGGCCGCATGCTTCCGCGTGCGCGGCATTTGATAAGACGGCAACTGCACCTCAATGACGTCAGTACCGCGTGTGGTAGCAGGTGCCAGCGGAATTTTGATCCTTCCGCTCGTATCCGCACGCACTTCCCCTCGCCGCACATCAATCACCTCGCCAGTTGCCAG
>JANMVC010000560.1:0-10561 GCA_031392315.1 Pyrinomonadaceae bacterium
GGTTTTTGTCGTTGCGCGACTCGTCGTATTCATCGAAATGGCCACCGTTGTCTTCGTAGTAGTCGTAGCCTAAAAGATAAATCGGATCGCAGCCCAGCAGGATTGCCGTGTGCAACGCGGTACACCCGGCGCCTCCGCCGAAGAGTCCTTCGCGAAACGATCTGCCAACGTGCTTCGAGGTTTCGACCATGTCACCGCTCAGTTCGAAAGTGTCGATGTTTCGATTAACCACAAAAACATTGTCGTGGGTGGCGGTCGGCGCCGCTCCAGGGCCGGCGATGATCATGCCGTTGTAATCACGCAGCGCGCGCGCGTGTGTTCGGTGGGCGGTGAAATCGACGAAGTGCATGATCGTTGGGTGGTAGTGTTCCACTACCCGATTGATGCCGATAGTTAATCTGCCGTCCAGTCGACTGAAATCAAACCCGCGCAGACTCGTGCCCGTCGAGATGATGAAAATGGGTAAGCCCCGGTAGAAGTTGTCTAGTTTATGCGCCATTATCCTGCGCGAGATTCTGATAACTGAAAAACAGTGCGGGTTCTCCTCGTTCCACTCTTTGCGTTACTGACCCATTGTGCCAGGTCGATCAATTCGCACTCTGCCCCGGCTATCGAAAACGTGAAGCCGTTCGCCCGCGCCAACTGCGTGAACGACCAGGCTCCGCAGCGTGTCCTCGTTGCCACGAAACTTTGCACTGCTTCCCTTCACTTTGATCCGCTGGCTACTTACCTGGCGCGGCCAGTAATCCGGATGGATAGGTGGCTGATGACGAACGCCACCTTCATAACACCACATGAATTCGTGGACGATCTCCATGAATCTCTGGTGCTGCTTAAAGAAAGACGTCTTGCCCACATAGAAGCCGCCGATTATTTTTTGAGCGTCGCTTACGAATATGTCCTGCTCAAGCAGTCGTCTTACCGGCGCTCCAGAGATTTCAAAGTTGATATTGCAGTTTCCTTTGCGAGGCCCGAAGAGCACTGCGTCCGGATGAGCGGCAATCGCCTCCTCAACGTAATCAATCCAATCAGGCTCAAGATGAATATCCGCGTCGAGTTTAATAAAGTATGGCGCGGTCGCCAGGCGATTGATGTCCCGAATCGAAAACAATTCAAAGTTGTGATAGCCGTCGGCGCTGTGCCGCGGAGTGTGCAGCACGTCAAAGTGCCCGCGCAGTTGACCCAAATCCACGTCAGACAGAAAAGACGATGCGAGATGAACCCTTCCGTATGGCTGAAGTTTTCCCAACAGCGGCTTCAGAATGCGGACATGCTGAGACCCACCACAAATGAAAACGTCAAACAGTTGCTTGTAGTCTTTCATGCTTGTGCCTGATGCGGTCGGCCGTTGCGATAATAACGCCACGACTCGACCAGAATCTGCGTGCGATCTTTCAAAGGGAACCTAAGTCCTTGAGACCAGTCAATTCCTATTGCCGACCGTTTATCGCCAATGTAGCAGGCCGCAACCTTTGAGCGAGCGTTCAATCCCACGACTGACGCTTCAGAGCCAAGATGCTGCGCGAGCGAAGGCACCGTCGCAAATATCGGCTTTGATGTTTTGATTAGCCACATCGAAACGCGCAGATCGTCGCCGGGAAAAGCCTGCGCGATATGGTCCTCTTGCCAGCGGATAAACTCACCTATCAATTCTCGCGGCCAGATGAGTGCCAGCCCCGCGACGCTGGAATCCTGGATCCACGAGTCGCCCCGCCGGCGCGCCGCATAGACCTGACGCGAACTCGTGTAGAGACTTATGAGACTCCTGGGCCGCACATGAATTATTTCCCCAACGCAGGCTAAGAAGTCTTTACAAACAGTAACATCGTCCTGAAGCACCAGGTGATGCGAAGCCGAGGACACGGCCTTGAGACAACGCAGATAGGTGGGCCAACAACCCTCCCGTTTCTTGTCTTCGACTACGTCTATCGCGATGTCCGCTCTCTCCGCGCGCATCCGCTTCACTACAGACTTTACCCACTTCCGCCGATCTGCCCGATCAGGCGTGTGCTGGATCGCAACTGTAAAATCTAACTTGGCCAATAGCGACGCTCCGAAGGTCATCTATTCAAGGATCAGTCGCGACGGCTAAAGAACTCGCGATTGAGATAGTTTGATCTCCCGCTGTCGTCGGTAAACGTAACGAACAGCACGATCACGAGCACGCCTTTATTAATCCGAATGTGCGTTTCGATCCTCATGAACTCGAATTCAAGAGTGGCGGCCAACGCCACCGTTCGTTGCCCGGCTTCCTCTTCAAGATTCGCGAGCGGCGTTGCCCGGTTGGTGGGCCACTCGATCAGTCCGTTTTCACCGACGCCAAACACTCTTACGCTGAAAGCTTCCCCCTCCTGCGTGATGACACATTCGCGAATGCCGCGCGTTTCTCGATTGGTATTCACCCAACGGCCCAGAAGCTTCTCGCCGGTCAATTCGCTGCGGGCTGAAAGCGCTAAAGCAGAGTTGAGATCGGTATTTTGTTTGAAAGCCGCAGTGGTTGTCATAGTAATCTGTGTCTGCTCGGCAACGTCAACGAGTCTCGCGGAAAGCTAGAATCGTCCGTGTTCCAATGCGAAATACTCCCGCACAAAATATCCTGATCGCTGACTGTCGTCCTTGAAGCTATGAAACTGCGCGAGAACCAACAGCCCTTTCATGATCATTCCCTGCAGGCGTGTTTCCGCGAATCCGAAGTCGAACTGACTCGTAAAACCTGCGCCCACTCGCGCCGACGGCGTTGACGTAAACACACTCATCGGAGCCGTTCCCCAGTCAAGCAAGCCATCGGGGCCAATTGCAAACACTTGCAACATCAGGCCGCCGTGTTCCTCAGAAACCTTCAGGCGCGCAATTCCGTTCGTCTCGGGATTTGAGTTAATCCAACTGCCTGGAAACGCCTGAACGTCGATCTCTTCCGTGAGTGCAGCAGCAGGTTCAACTAAATCGCAAATCTGAGCGAATCGCATTTGTAGGTTCCTTCTAAGAGGTTCGAATCCAACCGCGAATCATCAGCCGGTCAGAAGTTTCATCGGCGGAGATGGGCGTCCGCGCATGAATTGTTCGCGTGTTGTCCGAAACGAGTAGTTCGCTTTCCAACATTAGAAAATCGGCGGTCCGTTCGGTGGCGGTAACAATTTCCTCGAAGGCCTCCAACAGGTTGAGCATGTCCACGGACACCAGCGCACCTTCAACGTCCATCGCAAGATCAATCGTATAGCGGCGCCAGCAGATACCGGCTTTACTCAAGACGGGCCGCCAATCTATTCCGCCGCCGCAATAAGAGGCCACCTGCCACGGCACGGGTTGAGTTTCCAGCAGTTTCAGTGACTCCTCTCCCAGCCGGTTCCTAATTTCGTCACGCAACGTATCCACGTCAAGGATTCGTGACCGCCCACCGCCACCACGATCCGGGCGAATGCAGGCCATCGAGATCAATTCGACTGGAACCTTCCAGTCTGCCGTGTCCGTGTGCAACCTCTCACTCTCGCGCCCTCCGCGCGCCGACTTTAGGTCAGTCACGGGCTGGATATAGTGGACGAGCTGGACGCGCGGCTTTTCGTATGGCGGCGCCACCAGTTCACCAAAGGCACGGTTGATGGCGACGAACAAACGGTTACCGTCATCGAAATGCAAACCACTAATCACGATCCAGTAAGGCCACTCAGCAACCCGCGCCTTGATCGAAGCGGTAAGTCCATCGAATTCATCAGGACAATAGTTGCGCACACGATCGAGCACGACGCGTTGCAACTCCGTCGAATAAAATTCCTGGTTTTCATAGAGCGGCAGAGATTCGGCAGCGGCGAGCAGCTTTTCGGCGTGGGCCGGTGAAACCTCAATCCGCCGCGAACTGTTCTGCGGAGATGGCTGGACGAGGCTTTTAACGTTTGCTGTCTGACTCATAAGGCATCGGCGTGTTGGCGCCACGCCAAAAACGCTTTTCGATCATCTTGTTTGGCCGGCGGCTTCGCTAAACGCAAATGGCGGCAATCCCCTTCACCTCGCACTCGCAGCAGAGCCCGGCCCCGATCGGTAAACTCGTTGGTGACAAACCGAACGATGAAGCCCACCCGCGGTTCATCGGAAGTGTTTGGATTCGATCCGTGAATGATGGTGCTGTGATGAAACGACATCTCGCCTGGCTGCAACACTACGTCGAGCGCGGCGGCCTCATCAACACCGGTAGCTACCTGCTCGCCGCGCCTCAGCAGATTTGGCCCCGCTGGGATATTAGCGTGGCCTAGCAGTCCCTGCTTGTGCGAACCCGGAATCACGCGCATGCACCCGTTGGCAGCGTGGCTGGGAGTGAGCGCGATCCACGCCGAAGTGGAAGGCGTCAAGTTCCAGCCGGAATAGACACTGTCCTGGTGCCAGGAAACAAAACTCGAGTCGCGCGGCGGTTTATAAAACACGAGCGTGCCGTCAACCAGAATGTTATTCCCCAGCAGGCCCTCGACCGCGTCCAATAGCCGTTCATGCGTAACCAGCCGATAGGCCCAGTCGAAAAAGAGATGAAGACTGTCGAATCTTTTTAGCGCCGCTTCACCACACTCACTCGCAATCAAATCGAGCCCGCGCCGAAACAAGGCTGCCTCGTCGTGCGTGAACACGCTGACCGGAAACACAATGCCGTCGCGCTCGTATCGATCGGTTTCTTGTCTGGAGAGTGTGGCCACCACGAAATCGCCTTCCCAAAACGGAGACATTAACCAACACGCCGAGTTCGTTGCGTTGATTCTGGTCTGAGCCGGATCGCATTAGTTTCGTCAACCGGCCGCGGAAATTTAGCATGCTTCTCGGCGCTTGCGTCGAAAAGAAATGCCTGTCTGGTTAGGAACGCCCTGTTCTTCTCAATGACCTCAACATAGGCATCAAACATGTCATTCTTGTATCCATTAGCGGCCAGCATCTTTTTCATTTTCCGCTTCCACCTGGTCGCCGCAACCTTATCGCCGTTCATTTGCAGATAGCCGCCCACCAGCGTGTCCCAATCGCGCAGGCGTTCGACCACACCATTGCTAAACAAACGTTGCAACTCGGGATTCGTAATCATCTGCTGCTGGGTCTTGTGATACGCATCTCGCAGTTCGGCATTGGCCACGGCCTGGCCCTTTTGATCGAGCGCCTCATTAACTCGATAGATCCTGTGAAGGCAACCCACTTCGCTGGCCGCGAATCGTTCGGGCTTCAGCCGGGCCCAGATGTAACGTTCGTCCAAAGTCATGTTGGGCAAGTCGCCATGCGCAAAGAACCGTCCGCTGCGGGAATTTGGTATCACTAACGCGTCGTGGTCCATGAAGATAACCCTGACCTGCCAACGGCCGTTGCTCCAGACACTCTTCAAGCCGACGTTGCGCGCCACAAACGATTCGCCGCACGAGTAGCCCCTGACTCCCAACAGCGTCCCCCAAAACTTCGCAATCTGCCTCACGGTATCCAGGTAGATCTCGTCAGCCCTGGCCCGATTCTCAGGGATGGAAAACACCGCCGCCAGATACTGATCGTGCGTTTGATAACTGGCGCGAGGCGGCTGGAAACATCCCAACACTTCTTCCAAAAGAGTGTCCGTAAAAAGTCTGGCGTCGTGTTTGGAGTAGTCAGTCTTAAGGCCCTGTTTGAAGTAATAGTCTGGACCTTCGGCGGAAAGGTAGGTGGCAAGTTTATCCAGTCGAAAGGAACTGGTACCGGTAATGATCGCCTGTGCCGGCGCAACCTGCGCGATGAATTGAGCGGTAAGTCCCAACTCACCCGGCACCGCGGGAATGCTGGCATTCCCTTCCTTCTTGAAAGCAATGATTGATTCCTTCATCGCGGTGCGCATCCCGCGAAAGCCCTCGCCAAAGAGTCTGGGCTCGGTGAAGTACTGAATCGTTGGCGCTGCGCTCGCGCCCACTGGAACCGAGTAAACAGTTGACCTTGAAATGTAGTGTCCGATGGGCGCCGCACAGCCGTGGACCAAACGACAGATGGCGCCGATTTTCGACCCATGACACGCCTCGTAGCGCAAAAGCCATTGCATGCTGCCGCCGTCAAGCCGGTGCGAGGGCGGTACGGTGTAGCCCGTACGAGCGTAGACAACATTCAGCGGGTGTTCCCCGCGGCGGCCGGCCCGCTTGATCTCGAATTCGACATCGCTGCCGGGAATCTTAACCACCAGCACCACGGTTGTAATTGGATATTCGACCAACGAATTGATCTCGGAACTGGTCGAATCAGTTACCCAGTAGACATCGCCAGTTTCGCAAAGCCGCTTGAGAATGGCCGCCTCGAAATCCGGGAGGTCCTCGAAGGCGGCTTTGACCTGAGACTTGACGTGCCGAGGCTCCGAGGGATTCACGTCCCGAACGCCGTCCGTGCTTTGCGTTTGCCGCAGAATCTCGTCAACAACCTCGGCGGGCGTGAAAAGGTAACGCGCCAGGGAAAGCTTGCAGTCACTACGCGCGACAGAGATGAAATCTCTTAGCGCGCTTACGGAGCTGGCATGACCGCGCAACCGACTGTGAACGCGAGCAAGTCGCCTTAGCTTAGTTTGGAGTTCGAGAACGAACGGGAGCAATTCGATGGTGGTGAAACCCTCGCGCAAAACTGAACTGACAATTTGCTGCTCTGTTCCTGGCTGCTTAAGTTTCAGTTCTGACAACAGAAACTCGAATGCCTCGAGATTGCTAGGATCGAGTTTCAATATCTGATGCTCGAGCATCAGGATTGCCAACCTTCTGATTTCCCATGAGACTTTGCTCCCGCGCGATTGCAGGCCCGATCGCTCGTGCCAAGTGCCCCTGGCAACACGAAGCAGCATGACACAAAGCGGCTTGCTGAATTTTCGTTCACTCAGAAATTCGTTGAATAGCACGTAGGCTTGGCGAGGATCAGCAAACTCACTTTGGAGAAGATAGCGCAGCCGATTAGAGACGGAAACGCGCGAGGGACTTCGACGAGTTCTCATGATGCCGACTTTGAAAAGTGTTCAGCGAAGCGTGGAAACGATACCAGAGATGAATAAGAGATGAGCAGGCGCTGAAACGCGTGGCGGCATGCCGGTGACCCCGGCGTCACCTTCGTTTCAGCGCCTTGCTGTTGGGTTGGTTGACCCCGGCTAGATTATCGACCCTTTGGTTTGCCCCCGCCGGTCTGCGACTTCCCTACTGGCTTACCGCCGCCTTTCGGTTTCTTGCCTCCAGTTGGCCGGCCTCCGCCAGTCTGCTTTTTACCGCCGGTGGGCTTTCCGCCACCACTCGGCTTCTTGCCGCCCTTTGGCTTAACCGGATAGGGCTTGCCGCCGCCCTTCTTCTTCTTCTTGCCGCTCTTCTTTTTCTTTCCGTCAGGATTGGCGCCGAGGGCGATAACCAGCGCATTAAACAACTGCTCGGCCACGTAGCGCGTTAGGGCGATGGTCACTACATCCTGGGCGCCATAGCCGCCCCACTTCCCATTTTTGCCCTTACCCTTGCCACCCCCTCCTCCTTTGCCACCCTTTCCGCCTTTGGTGCCTCCGCCGCCTTTGCCACCTCGGGGGACTCCTTTAGTTAATGCGGGCATATTGTTTCTCCTTAAGTTGAAAACACATCCTTTGCTGTCCGTTTGGCCCAGCGACGACACCTGCTGCGCATCGCGAGCCTAATACCGCTTAGTCCCGGTGCCCTTCATTTGCACCCAGGGTAAAACGAAAAACCCGACGACGCTGGTGGTCCCGGCTCCTCTATTACGGCTTACTCGGAGCTGGGTCATTGATTGGCTTTCTAATTAACATTTCGATGTCCGGTTGTTTCGGAACCTCATAGGGCTTGCCGGTAGATGGCTTTACCCACTTACAAGCAGCGGGTACCGTCGACGACGACATAGTCGGATTACCAACCCTGAAAATGCCCCACGCTCCCAAGTTGGCTTGCCCGGGCAGGTAGACGGTGTACAAATGATCGCCCGTCGTCTCAAATTCGCCGCCGGCCTTCTCAATGGTCAGGTCAAAGTGATCACTAGAACCGTGATTGTCACGAGATCCAAGCCACTGCGAGAGACTGTTGTTCCCAATCTCTCTGGAGTTATTAGCGTAGGGATTTCGCTGCCAGACGTGCCCATGAACGGTAAACACCTGGGAAGTGCCCAGTCCGTATGGATGCGTCATGCGGAAGCGCACCTGGTCGCCGGGTTCAGCGGTAAAGATTGGCGTTACCGGATCACCGATGGGTACAGGGTTGGGAACGGCGCCCATTTCCAGCTGGTTCGACGTCATACAGGAGAAATCTCTCGTCGCGTTGAACGCATAACGATACGAGAAGGGTTCCGTGCGGTAGTTCACAGCACTGCTATTAGCCTTCTTCGCCACCGTCCTCTTTCCATCTTTGAAAGGTCCATATGAAACCGAGTCTGAGATTTGGATGTCGTCGCTGATCATCGCGACAAACTCACGGAAAGTCGTCCTGTCAGCCAGGGTGACCGTTGCCGATGCGCGTGACGTTGGCGGATAAGGTGCAGGCGGCGCGCCAAGGAGTGGCTTATCGCAATAACCAGGGTTCGAAGCCTCACCACATTTCCAGCTTGAGCCCGCAGGTTCGATAACCATGGAGCCAAACAGACCATTGAAATGCTGGAACATTGGATCGGAGGGGAATAAATTCAGCGAGCCAAACTCCACCGGTGTATGGGTCAGCTTGCCGCTAGCGTCGCGCTCAACCTTCCCCGCGTACCAGCGATAGGATTTAGTCTCACCGAATTTCGCAACCTGACTAGGCTGGTTTTTCGCGTTGTAGCCCACGTTGATGCCGGTGCTGGTGACCGCATCATAGGAGAGCAACTGCGGATGCAATCCCACAGATTTTGAAGGCGCTACCGGGAGCACGTTTGTCAGGGTTTTGAGCGGTTCCGCATACTTGAGTTTCGTTTTGAAAACATCGGCAAGATTGGCATATGAGTCTGCGGCACGACCTAATCCGTTTGTTAGGTTCACCTCTATGCAATCTCCCGCGTTGGCCCGCAAGATGAGCGGCTCAATTGCGACACCGGGGTTGAGTTGTCCTTTAGCGTCCAGGTCCTCGTTTCTTACATACATGATTCCCAAAGGCGCAGCCAGAACGTTTTTATCTCCGCGACCGTTGAAAACTATCTGACCCTTGGTTGTACTGTCGGGAATCGGACTGCGAACCGCCAGCGCTTTCTGCGCGGTCACGGCGGTGATGTTGAACTTGCGAAGCTGCGCGTCTGCCGGGCAAGTCGCGTATTCGACGTTAGTGGACGGTCCGATCGGATTATTCGGCAGCGGCTGCAACTGTTTTGCGGGTCTGTTCGAATCATAAGCGCGGAAGAGTCCCCACATTCCATTGGAGATTCCATACACGTCCTGACTTGGACTGTAGAGATAATCAGCGCAGTTTCCGTCAGACATGCCATCCGGGCACTTGCGAACCGTCGCGCCCGAAGGCTTCGGCGCCGAAGATGACGGCACCTGGAAAAGCAACTCGAAATGCTCGGAAAGTCCCATCGCCTGAGCGCTGCGATAACCGGAGTTGCGCCATGAAGGCTCCGCATACCAGGTTGGCCCGTGGAGGTTGAATTGGTGCGCGAACATATGCGCACCAACGAGCAAACGAATCTGTACATTGTCGCCCTGGTAGGCGCGCAACTGGGGCGTAATCGGGTCGCCCTCCATGCCAACCAGCGAGCCAGCCTGAAGGATGGCCGAGTTGAAAGCCTCCGAGAGGTCCGATTGATCGCTCGCACCAACACGGTATGGAATCGGCTCGTTTTTATAGTTCACTGTTTGAGTTCCCACGGTGCCGGTGCTAACGAGCGTCGGCGTGGATGGCGCGCCAATGGCGAACGGCTGATCGCGATAGCCCTTGCTTGGATCCGAACTTGGCGGGAAGCTGGGATTTGGGTATTTCGGCGACGCCGTCCCTTGCTTCTTGCTTATGTAGGCGAGCTGAAAATCCTGAAACTCGAGGGCAAACTCACGATAGCTTAGATCGCTTCCGTCCAGGTTCTTGGTCAGAATATCTGCCTTCCAACTAGTGGGGCCTCCGTCTGAGCGGATCGGCGGTTGGCTGGTGGGCCGGCCCATGGTTGTGCCCGTCTCCGAATTCCGCCAGCTCGAGCCCATGGGCTCAACCAACAGACCGGCGTAGAGACCAGCCTGTTGATGCGTGGATGGACCGAAGTGGTCGTGAGTGAAAACTGTGCGCAGCGTTCGGTCGCCGCCGTGGTCGTCAAGCAGCGGATCCAGATACCAACGCTGGATCGTGGTCTGCGCGCCCCACCAGCTTGGACACTGTGGACGATTCGTAGCCGTGATCTTGATATGGTACTTTTCAATCCACTCCTCGCATGTCATGCACCGCGTGTCCTTGGAACCTGGCTCGCATTTGAGAATCTCCTCGGGCGGGGCCTTCGGTTTCAGCGAAGCCTGAGTTTTAGTTCCGTCTGGCGCTATGGTGGTTATGCCTCCCGCCGCGTTGATGGCGTCGATTGTTTCCTGTACTTCCTGCGGGCTGAAAGTTCCATCTTCGTAGTTGAAGCCGTTTCCTGCTCCGTCCGAAGAAGTTACGTCAAATTTCACCAGGTGGATGTG
>JANMVC010000614.1:0-10913 GCA_031392315.1 Pyrinomonadaceae bacterium
CAGCTCGTTCACATCGCGGCGCGAAGGGGCATCCGGGCGGCAGGTTCGCCACGTCTGGAGGCTGTCCCGGAATCTGGTAAAGCTTCCCCTGTTCGTCAGTTGGATCAGGTACGGAGCGCAATAACCCTTTCGTGTATGGGTTCCCCGGCGTGGCAAACAGCTCACGCGTTGGCGCCTGCTCAAAAACCTTGCCGGCGTACATGACGATCAACTGATCAGTCATGCCGGCCACCACGCCGAGATCGTGGCTGATCAAAATCACGCTCGCGCCGGTCGCCTTCTTCAACGTCTTAATCAATTCAAGGATCTGCGCCTGAATGGTGACATCGAGCGCTGTAGTCGGCTCATCCGCGATTAGCAATTCCGGCTCGCAAGACAGCGCCATCGCGATCATCACCCGCTGGCGCATGCCACCCGAGAACTCATGCGGATAGCTGTCGATGCGCTCGCTTGCCTCGGGAATACCTACCGTCTGGAGCATCTTGATTGCATGTTCACGCGCCTCACGCTTCGTATGACCGAGATGGAGTTGGGTGATCTCCATCAACTGGCGAGAAATCTTCAAAAACGGATTGAGCGACGACATTGGATCCTGAAAGACCATCGCGATCCGTCGTCCTCGAATCGCGCGCACCTCAGCTTCAGACAGCTTGAGCAAATCACGACCGCCAAATCTCACTTCTCCCGAAACAATCTCGCCGGGAGGATTCGGTATCAGCCGGATAATCGCCAGGTTAGTTACTGACTTTCCCGAACCGGATTCGCCGACGATCCCCAGCGTCTCGCCTCGTTTCAAATCAAACGAAACCCCGTCGACGGCTTTTACTGTGCCGTCTTCCGTGTGGAAGTAAGTGCGCAGGTCTCTTACTTCCAGGACATTATCGTTGTTCGTCGTCATATGATTTCACCACAGAGGACCCAGAGGAACACGGAGATAGGTTCAAATTGAGAATTCCTTGACTCCGCTATTATTTTCTCTGTGTTCCGCTGTGTCCTCCGTGGTGAGTCTGCTTTCAGAACTTTCGCATTCGCGGGTCGAGCGCATCGCGCAACCCATCACCCAGGAAATTTAAGGAGAACAACGTCAGGGCCATCGTTGCGCCCGGAAAAATAAGCTGCCACGGAAAGATGCCAATGTTTTGGATCCCATCCGTAACGAGGCTGCCCCACGAAGCTAACGGTGGCTGCACGCCGAATCCGAGAAACGAAAGAAACGCTTCGGACAACATCACCGTCGGAATAGTTAACGTGGCATAAACAATCACCGGCCCAAGTGTGTTCGGCACAATGTGCCGGAAGATAATGCGCGGCGTCGAAACTCCTGTGGCCCGCGCCGCCAACACAAACTCCTGATTTTTTAACGAGAGCACCTGACCGCGCACGATGCGCGCCATCGTTAGCCATGACACTGAACCTAAGGCGATGAAGAGCAGAATGACCTGGCCGCGCGGGGTTTGATTCTTAAACACCGCTAACAACACGATGACCAAAATGATGTACGGGATTGCGTAGAGCACGTCGACTATCCTCATCATCAGGTTATCGATGCGCCCGCCCAAATAGCCAGACACAGCGCCGTAACTAACACCAATGATGAGCGACATCAACGTGGCGATCGCGCCCACCATCAGCGATATCTGCCCACCCTGTAGCACCCGCGCCAGCAGGTCGCGGCCCTGCCGGTCAGTGCCCATCGGATGCGTCCACGAGAAAGATCCGTCCGGCGCCGTAAATGGAGGAAACGACTTGATCAGCGCCGCGTCGCTGGAAATGTAATCGGGCGACGTGCCTAGGGTAAGTTTCAGAATAGTTGGACCAAGAACTGAGCCGAGGGTAACCACCGCAACAACCACCAAGCCAAACACTGCCAGTTTGTTTTTGAACAAGCGCCGGCGCGCGTCTTTCCAAAGTGAGGTGCCGCGTACAACTGCATCGCCATCTGGCTCACCAGTGAAACGAATGTCACCTTCGGCCACGGCCATCTCGGGGGACGTATGCAGCACGGCATCATCAAGCGGCGCGGCCACCGACGGCGATAGCGGAGCGCCGGGTGGCGATGACTCCACTACATCAATCTCAGGCGGGCGTTTTGATTCGTCTTCGTTCATTGTTAGCGCATGCGGCACGCACAACCTTGCGCGCCGCGGGCGATGCACCCGAACCACTAATACCGAATTCGCGGATCGAGATACGCGTAAGCAATATCCACCAACAGGTTCATCAGCAGGAGGACTATTGCTACAAACGCAACGATGCCGATAATCAACGGCTCGTCGCGATTCGAAGCGGCCTGCAGGAAATAACCGCCAAGTCCCGGCAAAGCGAATATGCGTTCGACCACGACAGTGCCGGTTAACAAAAACGCCAGCGCCGGTCCAGTGTATGAAACCACCGGCAAGAGCCCTCCGCGCAAGGCGTGACGCGTCACGACCTGAGTTTCGCTAAGTCCCTTGGCGCGCGCGGTGCGAATGTAGTCAGAGTTAAGCACTTCCAGCATTCCCGCACGCGTGAGCCGCGCAATGTAAGCCATGTAAATTCCCGACAGCGTAATCACCGGCAGGATCACGTTCCAACTGGGAAAGCCTTCCCAGCGAGATGGCGGCAACCAATAGAGCATTAGCGAGAACACCAGCACGAGGATTGGGCCCAACACGAAGTTTGGAATCGAGATGCCCAACATCGCGAGCGTCATCGACGCGTAGTCCCATTTTGAATTTTGCTTGAGGGCCGCAATTGAGCCGGCAGTAATCCCAACAACCAGGGCCAGGAGATAGGCAAGGATTCCAATGGTCGCTGACACAGGCAACGAGCGCGCAATGATTGCGTTTACCGTCTGGTCGGGATAACCAATAGAACTACCGAAATCAAGTCTGATTATTTGGCCCATCATGCGCAGATACTGCTCGCGCCAGGGTTTGTCCAGCCCGTATTTCTCGCGAAGGTTCTGCTCGATGGCGGCGGGTAGCTTCTTTTCGGCTGAGTAAAAATTGCCGGGAGCCAGACGGACCAGCGTCCAGGTGATTGTGATCACCACGAGGATCGTGGGGATCGTGATCAGGAGCCGTCGAATAATGAAACGTAGCATTGAAAGTAGGGACAGACACTCTTGTCTGTCGTTGGTTACTCTTGGTGCCGGTTATTCTGACTTAGACTTCTCTGTGTGTGCTCGGTGTTCTCTGCGGTAAGCGAACGTTAAGACAATCCAACACAGAGACGGAGAGAACACGGAGGACGCACACGGATTGTTTCCAACTGGACACTGCCAAAAAATCAGGAGACCTGATAAGAATCCCAAGGGCTGTTTAGTCCGCGGGACCAGAACAAACGTACTTCTCTGCCCCTTCAAGGCTGGGAGTCCCATAATCCCACTTAGACTTATCACGCTCGATACAAACAAATTTCCATGTGTAAAGCGACGCTGGATTTGGATACATCCCTTTGACGTAGGGCTTCTTGACCCAGTTAACCGATGGCGTTTCCAGCGGAATCACCGGCTGCGCGTCCAGCATGTACTTCTCTGCTTTCGCCAACAACTCGTAACGCTTCTGCCGGTCGAGAGTGTGATTCGCTTCTTCCAGCAACTCGACGTATTTCTTGTCCCACCAGCCGCTGCCGCTATCGTCCGGCGTCAAGAAGATATTCAGGAAACTCGTGGGGTCCATGTAGTCCGCGCCCCAAATACCAAGCGCGAAGCCCTTAAACTCGAGCTTGTTTCGCGCGGCGTAATACATCTTGCTTTCCATGTTGCTGAGCGAGATCGTAATGCCGAGATTTTGTTTCCATTGCGCCTGCATGAATTCCGCCAGCGCCTTGTTCGAGCTATGCGTGGCGAAGATCAAAGTGAGGCCCTGGGCCGGAAACTTTTCGCACGAAAAGCTGCCATCAGCATTTCGCGTGACGGGAAAGCCAGCCTCGCCCAATAGTTTTCGCGCCTGCTCCGGATTGAAGGCCTCGCCTTTCGGCTGTGGGTAGCCCACAAAAATTCCTTCCGGCGTAAAAGCCGATAGGGGTTTGGTGATTCGCTTCGACTTCGAATAAGTCACTTTGTCGATTGCCATATTAAACGCCCTGCGGACTCGTAGGTCCGTCATCGGCGGTTGCGTGACATTGATCAGAAGATAGGTGATGGCAGCTTCAGCCGCGTCCATGTAGTCCTTCTTCGGGCGGATCACGTCGAGCCATGGATTCGGCACTGAATGATTTATTAAGGCATCCGCCTCTCCCACTCGATAGAGATTCATGCTGGTGGGATGATCGGAAGATACGTAAAAGCGAATCTCCTCGAGTTGGACGTTCGCCACATCCCAGTACATCGGGTCGCGCTCGACCACCAACTCGTTGTTTGGCTTCCACGATTTCACCTTGAACGGGCCACAGGTAACAATGTTCGCCTGGTTGGTCCACTTGACGCCGTGCTGCTCGATGGCCTTGCGCGGGACTAACCGGAACAGTTGGTGGGCCATGAGGTCAACGAAAAAAGGCGCGGGCTGAGAAAGCGAGATCCGGACCGTGTAGTTATCCACTGCCTCCACTCCGATATCTTCGCCGGTAACTTTGACAAACACTTTTCCCGCAACCGCGTTCGCCAGCTTCGCATCCGCCGCCAACACCTTGTTGCGTTTCTTCTCATCCGCCGGCAGCACGAGTCGTCCCGGCGAATGCATGACATGGTGAAACGCCGTGTCGGGGTGCGACTCAACCGTCGGGCTATACTCCGGCTCGTTGGCTGCCAGGCTTTTCTGGCTCAACGACTCGTTGGCCTTCACGCCTTCCGCGGCGAGGTCTCGATCGAGAAGAAACTGGCCCGTCGCCGCGTCGCGCACGAACACGGACTTTTCATTGAGGGCCTGCGCATATTTGAGGTAGTAAGCCAGGGCCGCGGTGCGAGAGCCGACCTCCGGCGAAATAGCCCGGCGAATGCTGTAAACGAAATCATTAGCGTCAATCGGGTCGCCATTGGACCAGCGCGCGTTCTTTCGTAAATGGAAAACAATCTCGGACGAATCGTTGTTGACGTCCCAACGCTCCGCGATAGCCGGGATCGCGCGTAGCGATTTTGGGTCATACTCAACGAGTCCTTCGAAGAGCGCCATGTAGATATGGGCCTCAGGCTGGCCTGAGCTGATGGCTGGATCCAGCGTTTCCGGCTCGCCGCCGTTTACGTATCGCAGCAGATTGCGCGAGGGCGGCGTGGTTTTGCCAAAGAATTCTTCGTTGGTGGCGAGGACTTTGCATGAGACCGCACTCAAGATAAGCAAACCGATGGCTATTCCCTTTACGAGTTGTTTCAGGGAGACTCTAGCCATCGTTTGTGTTTGGAAACCCGAATGATCAGCTCGCATCAGAGCGCAACTTAACACGCGCAAATTTATTGAGCAAGATTCTCTTTTAACCAACCGAGGTTGGATGAGCCGGAATCATCTTCTTTCAACTCGCTTCTCGGGCACGCAATCTCACCGCTTCCCACTTGAGCTGGCTGGTTCGGGTGGTTGCCAACCCAGGTTGATTCTTACTGTCTTCAACGACGGCGCGTCCAGCACGTTTGAATCAAAACCGCTGACGTAAGGTTTCACCAGTGCGTAGGACGAGGCAAAGTAAATCGGCATGGCGGTCAAATCGGTTAGCGCTTGTGCTTCTGTCTCAGGGCGCGGCAGTTTCTCCGGCGTCGGGCCGGCGAGGCGACCATTCCGCGCTCCAGTCTCAGATTCTGCGGCCTGATTGGAAGAAGCGTCTGCCGCTGATGACGCATGATCGTGGAGGATCATGCCCATGTTGGTGAGTTCGTCGGTGGTTTGGATCACGACGCCGCGTCGGACGACATCGAAGTCACCCTCGCGCACGGCGACTTCGTATTCGTCCCAATTCTTAACCACAATTTCCGTCTCAACATTGAGAGTTGTGCGCCACATCTCAGCCACTGCCTGGGCCACGGTGCGTTGCTGCTCGTTACGATTAACCAACAATCTGATCACGGGAAATCCCTGGCCATCGGGAAAGCCCGCTTCGGCTAACAACTCTTTGGCGCGGAGGAAATCTTTCTCCAGCAACTCCGATTTGCCAACGACAGGTTTGAGCGGCTCCGAGATCGCATCCGGAAGAAAGCGCTTAGCCGGCTCCGTGGCGCCGCCCATGTCGTCGGCGCTAATTCGATCACGGTCGATCGCCAGGGCCAGCGCTTCTCTTATCCGGACATCGTCAAACGGCTCATGCGCTTTGTTGAAGGTGTAGTAAGTGAGAGCGCCGTATGTGGTGCGACGGAAATCCTCGTAAGGCTTCAAGAGTTTGATAGCGAGAGGTTCGAGAGCAGCGTTGGTCACCGCGTCGACGTCACCATCACGATAAGCGGCCAGCGCGGATTCGGTATTCTGCTGATCGACAAACTCGACGCGTTCGAGCGCAACCTGATCCCTGTCCCAATAGCTCGGGGCGCGTTCCAGCAGCACCCGCGCGCGTTCGTGCTTTGAAAGAGAAAACGCGCCATTTGAAATAAGCCCGCCCGCGGCTAGTTTGGCGGTTTCCTCCTCGCCCTTGAGTTTCACCGGACGAAAGACAGGATGGGCCACTAACGCGGGAAAGTTCATGTCAGGCCGACGCAAACGCACGCGCAGCACCGACTCGGAAACCGCTTCAGCGGGGCCTTCGATATTCGCCAGCAGGTCGGTGTGCGGCGCCAAAGCACCGATCTTGAGCGTGCGCTTCCAGGAGCGGACGAAGTCGTTAGCGGTTACCGTCTCGCCGTTTGTCCAGCGAGCGTTGGGGCGCAAATGAAAAGTCCAGACCTGTCCACCGTTCGCAGACTCCCAACGCAAGGCCACGCCCGGCACCGGCTTCAGCGTGCGCGCGTCGTAGTCAGTGAGCCCCTCGAAGATGGCCCTTACTAAATCCGTGTCCGGCGGCGCGGCGGCAAACGCAGGATCAAATGTTTGTGGTAGTCCGCCGTTGCTCCAGCGAAATTCCTGTGAACGTGGAACGACCACGCGGCCGTAGTAAGGCTCGACCTTCGCGTTCAGGAAACATCCGGCATGACTCAGCATCACACTAAACAACAGCGCGGCTGTGAGCCATACTCGGGGGCTTCCCGCCTTCGTAAAAATTGATTTCTTCCGCATCATCGAGCTAGTGCGTCGTTTTCGAATTCTTCAGGGCTTTCAGTTCGTTCCACACCTCTGCCGTCCGCTGCCGCGCCGCAACAAACCCGTCTGACGTATCGATCAGAAAGTCGGCAAACTTCATCTTTTCTTCCTGCGGCATTTGCGCGGCAACCCGTTGCTCGGCTTGATCGCGACTGAGGCTATCTCGCGCCATGAGCCGCGCAATTTGCACTTCCGGAAGGCAGTGGACCACGATCAGCTTGTCGAAGCGCTTCGAACCGCCCGACTCGATCATCAGCGCGGCGTCTACAATTCCGATCCCCTCCGGATCTTCGGCTTCCCAGGTGCGCAACAGCTTGTCTTGTTCGGCAATGATGAAAGGATGAAGTATCGAGTTCAGAGTTTGGCGCTTCTCGTTATCGGCGAAAATGAGCGCGCCCAGCTTGGCGCGGTTGAGCGTGCCATCATCCTGAAGAAATTCGTCGCCAAATTCCTTAGCCACTGACTTCAGTCCAGGCGAGTTTGGCACGACCACGGCGCGGGCGGTCGCATCAGCGTCCACGACGTGGCCGCCAAGTTCCGCGAGCACTCCCGCAACAAACGACTTACCAACTCCAATGGATCCTGTTAGGCCGACGCGCAACATACAATTCTCTTGATGGGCCAAAAGCAACTCACCAGGGCAAGGCCGCCAGGCTTTCCCCAAACGCCCCGCGCTTTACTCTCCTCTTCCTCGCCGAAGCTCCGCCGCCTTTAGGGTGTTCTTCATCAGCATTGCCACTGTCAGCAAGCCCACGCCTCCGGGAACAGGCGTAAGTCGTCCGGCAACTTCCGCCGCCTCAGCCGGGTTTACATCACCCGCGAGCGTGTAGCCGCGTTTCGCGATCACTTCTATTCGCTTTTCCGCATCAGCGCCAAATAATTTGCGTGCGGTTGCCTCGTCGGTAACTCGGTTCATGCCCACATCAATGACGGTAGCTCCCGGCTTGATATGCTCGCGGCCAATGAATCCAGCGCGACCGATGGCAACTACCAGCAAGTCAGCTTGTCGCGTGACCTCGGGCAGATCGCGCGTTTTCGAGTGGCAAATCGTAACGGTGGCGTCGCGCTGCAACAGCAGTTGGGCCATCGGCCGGCCCACAATCTGGCTGCGGCCGACGACACAAGCATTCGTCCCGGCAATCGTTATCTGGTAGCGTTCGAGGAGTTCGATAATCCCCGCTGGAGTACAGGGCACGAAAGTTGGTGCGCCCATCGCGAGCCGTCCAACCGTCACCGGATGAAACCCGTCCACATCCTTCATCGGATCGATTGCACCGATCACCTGGTCTTCCGCAATTCCCTTTGGCAAGGGAAGTTGAACCAAAACTCCGTCCACGTCGTCTCGCGCGTTGAGCGAAGCAATCACGCGCAACAACTCGGCGCCGCTCGTATCCGCTCCGAGCGCGTGGTGCTCGGAGCGAATGCCCGCTTCCTCGCAAGCCCGGATTTTGTTACGAACATAAACGGCCGAGGCCGGATCGTCGCCAACGCGCACCGCCGCCAGACATGGCTGCGTTTGGTATTTTGCCTGTAGCGCTGCCACTTCCTGAGCAACCTCACGTTTGATCTGGTCGGCGATAATCGCGCCGTCGAGCACTTGCGCGCGGCCAGGGTTGTTATGATTCTCCTGCTCGGTATGTTGAGTAGACTGCATCGGCATAGGGCTGCTAGGTTACACTGAGATTGCTACTTAGGAAAATCTGCTTTGCGCGACAGTGCTCTGTCGTCCAACAACAAACTGGACCTTGAACCGCCTGAATGACACCACGTAACCATCCGCAAATGACGCACAAAAGGACACATACTCCCCTGCCCTTCGCTGCGACTCTCATGCTGCTTCTCCTAGCGGGTTGTGGCCCGACTGATTCGTCGACGGCAAAACGCTACGACCTCGAAGGCAAAGTGGTCGCGGTGGAGAAAGATAAGAAACTCGTCACGGTGGCTCATGAGGACGTGAAGAACCTGATGCCAGCGATGACGATGGAATTCTCCGTTCCAGCCGCGTGGGTCTACGAAGTGCCGCTCATGCCCGGCGACCGCATCACCGCCACGCTGGTTGTGGACGGGCTGAAGCATTGGCTCGAGGACGTCGTGATCGCAAAGCAGCCAACGGATTCAGCGGGTGGCAGCCCAACAGCTCGCGTTGAAGCCCAACCCGGCGAGGAAGTTCCGGATCATCGACTCGTAAATCAGGATGGCAAAACGATTCGTCTCAAGGACTACCGCGGCAAGGCGTTGCTGCTGACCTTTATCTTCACTCGCTGCCAGATGCCTGACCAGTGCACGCTGATGAGCAACAACTTTGCGGCTATTGATCGGGAGTTACAAAAACAACCTGAGCTGCGCGCGAAGACGCACCTGTTGAGCGTGAGCTTCGATCCGGATTACGACACGCCCAAGGTCTTACGAAGTTATGGTGCAGCCTACACAGGGAAATACAGCGATGAAACATTTGCGCACTGGGAGTTCGCGTCCGGTTCAGCGGATCAACTGAAGGGCCTCGCAGAGTTTTTCGGCCTCACGTACACCAAGGGCGCGTCTGGCCAGGACCAAATCGTCCATTCGCTGCGCACCGCGCTGATTGGACCTGACGGGAAGATTGTTAAGGTGTATCGCGGGAATGAGTGGAAGCCGGATGAGGCTTTGAAGGAGATTCAGGCTCTTATCCAATCAGGGAACAAAAAGTAGACAGTCCTTACCACAAAGGCACAAAGGCACGAAGCTAACAGAAGTAGTTCTTTTGTTCCCTTCGTGCCTTTGTGTCTTCGTGGTTAGTGCTAGCTCGCACCTTTGATCTTTTTAATCTCTTCAGTCAGGACAGGGACGGCCTCAAACAAGTCGCCGACAATTCCATAGTCAGCGATATCGAAGATGGGCGCTTCCGGATCTTTGTTTATCGCCACGATGGTTCCGGAGTTTTTCATGCCGACGAGGTGCTGGATCGCGCCGGAGATTCCCAACGCGACGTAAAGTTTCGGGGCAACTGTTTGTCCCGACGATCCTATCTGACGGTCAATTGGCAACCACTCGGCGTCGCAGATGGGTCGAGAAGCGGCCAGATCAGCGCCCAGGGCTTCCGCGAGTTTTTCTGCCAACGCGAGATTGTCCTTGCTCTTGATGCCGCGGCCCACGGCGACAATGATGTCCGCTTTGCTGAGGTCCACCGCTTGTTTGACTTCCTGAAACGGCGCCTCGGGAGTCATCCGGATCTCGCCAACCTCAACTGCCATCGCTTCAACCGCAGCACCGCTTCCCTTTTGCGCCTGGTCGGGTCGATAGGCTCCTGACTGAAACGTGGCAAAAACCGGTGCTTCGCCATCTGAGACAACGTCGGCATCCAGCTTGCCGAGAAAAATTCGGCGTGTGAACGTGATCGAACTGCCGGCAGCTTCCGCTCTGATGCAATCGCTAATCAGTGACTTACCAAAACGCGCTGCCAACTTGGGTGCAAAGTCGCGAACCAGATAAGTGTGCGGCAAAACGACGAGATGCGGATCGAGTTGCTTTACTACGTGCTGCATCGCATCCGTGTAGCCGTCCGGTGTGTAGTCGGCAAGTTTGGCGTTGCCCGCATTTATCACCTTCGCCACGTCATATGCGGCAATCTCCTGGGCCAGGGCGCCGGCGTCAGCACCCAAGACCACTGCGCTGATGGATTCCTGCAACGCCGAACCGAGAAGCTGCGCCGCCGCAATGGCTTCAAGTGAAGTCTTATTCAGAACGCCGTTGCGATGCTCGATGAAAACTAAAATGCCGTTGCTCATGCTGCGTATGCCTTAG
>JANMVC010000663.1:0-4056 GCA_031392315.1 Pyrinomonadaceae bacterium
AAAAGGCGGCTCCCGGTCGA
The DNA here is from genome assembly GCA_031392315.1 of Pyrinomonadaceae bacterium. Classification (GTDB taxonomy): domain Bacteria; phylum Acidobacteriota; class Blastocatellia; order Pyrinomonadales; family Pyrinomonadaceae; genus PSRF01. The sequence goes on from JANMVC010000663.1 coordinate 21, forward strand.
GAAAAGGCGGCTCACGGTCGAGCGAAGGCGGCTCACGGTCGAGAAAAGGCGGCTCACGGTCGAGCGAAGGCGGCTCACGGTCGAGAAAAGGCGGCTCACGGTCGAGCGAAGGCGGCTCACGGTCGAGAAAAGGCGGCTCACGGTCGCGCGGAGGCGGCTCACGGTCGCGCGGAGGCGGCTGACGGTCGCGCGGAGGCGGCTGACGGTCGCGCGAAGGCGGCTGACGGTCGCGGGAAAGCCATCGGCAATCACGAGAACGGGATCGGCGGTCAGGAAATAAGCGCCGGAGGTCGCGTATCTATTGTTGTTTGCTGCCCAAACGCTTGAGTTCCTCCAGAGTGCGCTTGTGCTGCTCCAGTCTCTGGCCAGCCTCGCCGTGCTTGCCCTGGGATGTCAGGCGCTGGTAGTCGTCAAATTCCTGAACGGCTTTGATGATCAGCTTCTGCACAGTTTCGACGGAGACGGGCGACGGTGAAGGCACAGGCTTGCCATCCGCGGGTTTGGTGTCGGGCGGCGTTGACGTTGAGGCCGGTGGTTGACCAGTTTGGGCAGACGCCTTTCCGGCCTCGCCGAAGAGATTGGTCATTGCCTCGTCGAAGCTTTGTCCATAACCCAAACGCTCTTGAATGGCCAGGACAACGAGGCGGAGTTCCGGCATCGGACTGCGCTGAGCTTGCAAATAAACAGGCTCCACATAAAGCAGGGAACGCCCTATGGGAATCACCAGCAAATGACCGCGCAGCACTCGCGAGCCCTGCTGGTTCCAGAGACTAAACTGGGCGGAGAGTTGAGCATTCTGATCGATGCGCGCTTCGATTTGCAGTGGGCCCTCAATCAGGCGCGACTCCGGAAAGTTGTAAACCAAAAGTTTGCCGTAATGTTCGCCGTCACTGCGGCCCGCCATCCAACCGATCATGTTATTGCGGTTGGCGGGGGTGAACGGCAGGATCAGCGCAAACTCAGTCGACGCCTGCTCGCCCGGCAATTGCATCAGGACAAAATACGGATCGATAGGTTGCGACTGTTTCTTGTTTTGATCGTCGATGCCTAACTGGCTGGCGACGCTCCACACGTCTTCGCGCTGAAAGAACACTTTCGGATTCTGCGTGTGATAGAGGCCATAGACCTCACCCTGCACGCGGATCAAAGTTTCGGGATAACGCACGTGCGCGCGCAGGTCGGCGGGCATCGCGCTGGCGTCTTTGAAGAGCGTCGGGAACGTAGCGCGGTAGGTGGCGATCAGCGGATCTGCTGGATCGAAGACGTAGAAATCAACGGAGCCGTTGTAGGCGTCGATGACAACCTTCACACTGTTGCGAATATAGTTGACTCGGTTGTTGCCGACCTGGTGATGACGCGAATACGGATAAGTTGACGACTCAGTGAACGCATCGAGCATCCAGAAGAGCCGGCCGTCCTTGCTGACCACGATGTAAGGATCGTTGTCGTAGATTAGAAACGGGGCGACGCCGTTGACTATCTCCTTGATGTTTCGATTGATCAGCACGCGGCTGTCTGGAGTGACATCATCAGAGAAGGGAAGTTTCGAGAGATCGTCCAGGGCCCATGCGAGCAGCCAGCGGCGGAAGCGATTTCCGATTTGGATTCCGCCCGTGCCTTCATAGGTTGTGAATGTGTTGCTCTCGCCCTGCGGGAAATCAAACTCCTTCTGCGCGGTCTTCACATAGACATCAGTGTCAGTTTTCTGGCCGTAGTAGATTTGAGGGCGGGTGATCGTGGTTTCGGGGGCCGTTGATTTGATCGGCATGTCAGAAACGACAAACCGGGGCATGCCTTCCGGAGTGAAACCGTTGGACGTATTCATCGTCAACCCGTAGCCGTGCGTATAGATCAGTTTTTCGTTGATCCAGTTGCGTGATTGTTCCGGCAGTCGTTCGACGTCAATCTCGCGCGCCGCCAGCATCACCTGCCGCGTCTGCCCTCCTATTTGGTAGCGATCGACGTCAACATCTGGAAAATCGTAGTAAGTGCGAATTGTTTGAACTTGCTTAAGCGTGTCCTGCAAGGCGCGCCAATCCCAGAGGCGAATGTTGTCGAGCGTGGCGCGGTTCGCAGACAGATTCAATGCCTCGACCGAGTTTTCCGCTTCAAACTGGCGCAACTGGATCTGTTCCAGTCCAAACCCGCGGCGCGTCCAACCGATGTTGTGTTCGATGTAGGGAGTCTCGCGGGCCAGCTCGTTTGGCTTCACGATAAAACCATTCACATAAGCGGGCACCAGGATCACACCGACAATATAGACCGCAGCCGGAATCGCGAGAGCGACAATTAGGAGTCGGAGGCCGCGCTTGGTGAAAGCATTCAACAGCGAAATTGCGGCGGCAATAATTAGCCCGATGGAAACGAAGAGCAGCGCCGGCAGGAGATAGTTTGCTTCAGTGTAGGTGACTCCGGAAAATGTTTGATGGTCGGTCCAGAGAAACGGAAAACGCGAAAGATAGGTGCGCGCCGACAGCACGATCAGAAACAGAGCGAGGGCACAAGACACAGCGCTGAATGCCGTTCCGGAAGCGCGGATGCCGGTCTGCTTCAAAATGCGTCCTGGGATCGTCAGCATTGAATAAGCCAGCGCGGCACAAAGAATCACGAATGCCAGCGTTAGCAGCCAGGTGACGATGGCTTCGAGTAGCGGAAGCGAAAATAAATAAAAGCCAAGCGACTTCTGAAAAATAGGATCGTAGAGATCCGTGGGCGCCTGGTTGAAGTAGTTGGCAAACTCCTGCCACGCTCCGCGCATTGCCAGACCCGAGAAGATTCCAAACCCAATCGACAGCAGCCACGCGAGCGGTCGAATGAACCGGGCCGGCGAAATCTCAAACGGCTGGTTGTTAAGCATGATGGTGCGCTTTTCTAACGCATGAGCGGCGAAGGCTCGTTCGAGCAGCCAAAAAGCGCCGCGCAGAATCAGCACGGTTAACAGCAGAAAGATTACAAACAGACTTAACTTGAGCTTGAAGATGTACCAGTAGACGGGGGAATAGCCGATTGAGCCGAACCACAATGCTGACACATAAATTCCCAGCACCCGCGAAAGCGCCAACAAGAGAACAAAGATTGCGCCCACGAGATAGCGACGCCAATGCCGGCGCTTAGGGGGGACTACATCTATGACTTCTGCATCGGAATCGGAGAAAGGGTTGCTCATGTGCGATAGGATACTCTCGATTCGGCGTACATCCCAACGAGAACACAAACCGCCGCCACCGCGTTGACCGCTGCGCCAACTTGCAGGCTTGCATTTTGCTGTCCGCCTTGCCGCAAGGGATGCCAGCGAAGCGCCCGGGAGAGCGGGAGCGCTCGGGCAGTTGAGTCATGCTGCACCTTCGCGCGAAACAGTTCTGCGCAGACGAATCGCAGTGTATAATCGGCAGCCGTCGCGGATTAATCTCGATCTAAAGTTCACTGGAAATTGCGCCAGACAGAGATTTCAAAGAGACAGCAATGCTGACACCAGAAACCGTTTTACAGGGGCGTTATCGCATCATCGGGCAACTGGGCCAGGGAGGAATGGGCGCTGTCTATGAAGCCATGGACGAGCGGCTCGATGCCGTCGTGGCTTTGAAGGAGACGTTGTTTGCCGACGAACGGCTCCGTAAGCAGTTTGAACGAGAGGCGCGGCTGCTGGCGCGTATGCATCATCCAGCATTGCCACGCGTGAGCGATCACTTTGGCGAGGGCGATGGGCAGTTTCTGGTCATGCAGTACATCGAGGGCGAGGACCTGGCCCAGATGATGAATCTCAAGCGAGGGCATTTTCCAGTCGAGCAAGTGTTGACTTGGGGCGATCAACTTTTGGACGCGCTCGACTACCTGCACACTCAGGACCCGCAGATTATTCACCGCGACATTAAGCCGCAGAATCTGAAGCTAACTGCCCGAGGACAGATCATTCTGCTTGATTTTGGATTGGCGAAAGGACAGTCAAGCGAAGTGTCCCCGGCGGCAGTGACCTCGCACATTTATATGCCGGTGAGGAGATCCTGGATGCAAAAAAAAGATCCGAAGCCTATTTTGC
>JANMVC010000024.1:0-1756 GCA_031392315.1 Pyrinomonadaceae bacterium
CCTGATCGCCGAAGCGGTCAGAATTTCAGTTGGCACCGAGTCAGTGAAGCGACAAGACCTCAGTGCGCCTAGTCCGACTTTGTCTCGCGCAAACCCACGGACCGAAGGTTTGCGCCAGCTCATCTAAGGTGACATCTCCATCCGCGCGCATGAGCAACTTGCGGCGGAGACGCTCGCTGGCTTATTAGGCTGCGAGAGCTAACTCGTTAGAGTTGGCAATTGTTTTTTCCCTGGGCTTTTTAACGAGCTGCCTAGAGATGCTCGGCATGACATCCGTCGGTCGCCAGAAACCCCTGTCGAAGCCTGTCGCCCCCGTTTGCGGTTTGATTATAAGGGATGCGGACTGAGATGTCAGGTTGGTCTATGAAAGCTCAAGATTGCCCGTGCTGACCGATCACTTAACGTCGGCATACGTCCCAGTTAACCGGTCTTCCATAGTCAACTCGGAAAGCCCCGTGTGGTAAGTTGTACTTCGTCATTTGCAGATGGGAGGAGCGAAGTTCTTTCAATGCGGACGGCCCATCAACGGCGGGTAATTCTCCGCGTTCAAATGCATCGATTCGATCTTCCGATTCCGCGGCCCATTTCGCCTCGATTTCCTTCATCTGTTCCGCATCTGCGGTTTGGTTTTGCATACTCATTCCTTCCAGCGCTCCGCGGCTCGTTGACGCCTGTCTCCCTAAGTTATAATGCGTTCGCCTAACGGTCGCGAAGTCCAATACTGTGGGAAGCCACGTTGCCCCATATCTTGGCAGTAAAGCAAGCTAGTCTTAGAGAGGGCTGAAATCAAATGGCTGCAAAAATCTCTGGTTCGAAGTTGAAAACATATTCGCCGATGGCCATCGTGAATGCGCCGCCGGCTCAACGCGGGCACCTTCTGCGCAGGTTCTGGCTGCCCGCGGTCCTGCTGTTGGCGCTGGCAGCCGGTGGACTGACCGGCATCGTGGCTGCCTACCAACTTAATTACTCCCGTGCCGCGAATGAAGTAGCTGCTCTGGCGACGTACCGGCCCAGCGTAGTCACACGTGTCTATGCGGACGATGGCGAAACTGTGATTGGCGAGTTTGCGCTCGAGAAACGCATTCCATTGAAGTACGACGAGATTCCGCCGCTGATGAGAAACGCGATCCTCGCCGTCGAGGATGCGCGGTTCTACGACCACGTCGGTATCGATCCAGTGCGCATCATCGGCGCCGCCTGGAAAAACGTGACGACTGACAAAGTCGAAGGTGGTTCGACGCTGACGCAGCAGCTCGCGAAAAACCTCTTCCTTTCCAAAGAACAAACTCTCAAACGAAAGATGAACGAGTGGGCGCTGGCGCTTCAGATCGAGCGCTACTACACCAAGAACCAGATCATGGAGCTCTACGCTAACCATATCTTTCTTGGCGCGAACGCCTACGGCGTGGAAGCCGGTTCGGAAACCTACTTCGGCAAACAAGCGAAGGACATGACGATTGGCGAAGCCGCGCTGCTGGCGGGTGTGCCCAAAGCGCCCAGCGAATATTCGCCGACTACAAATCCGGCCAAGGCCAAGGAGCGCCGCGATCTGGTGCTCGACTTGATGGCCCGCCATGGTTTCGCTAGTCAGTCAGAAGTAGACGCTGCCAAAGCAAAGCCAATTCAACTTGCCGACTCCGCCTATTCTCAGTCACAACCCAAATCAAGTGCGTTTGATTATCCGGTCGAAGTAATCCGTCAGGAGCTGGAAGACAAATACACCACGCGCGTGGCCCAGGGCGGACTGGCTGTTTAC
>JANMVC010000067.1:0-6914 GCA_031392315.1 Pyrinomonadaceae bacterium
TGGATGGCGCCTGGACTGGCCATCCCGATCAAAATGAGATCGCCGTCAGTCAGTTCCCTGCTCCAAACCAACTCGAAGCGCGCAAACCCGCCGCTCCGGTTCACCCTGATCTGCGGCCCGTTCCTGCGGGCGTCGGGAAAATTACTTTGGCCGGCACGCGTGCGGCTGTGCGCACTGTGATCCGATATCGCAATGGCGTTCTCAATGGAAAAGGCGCCAGCTTGCTCGACGGCTACATGGAAGATCTGGCGACCGATCGCATTTACCGATTGATGATTGCGCAGCGCCTCCGCCATCGCGAGGACGTGATCGTGGTTGACGACGCGGGGAATCCGATTGAACACACACCGGAGTTCATTTCAGAAGTTTTTGACCTGGAACTCGACCTGATTTTGAGGGAGCTTCCACCTGAAACGCCGGAATCTGTAGTCGAAACTTATCGCGAAGCACGCCGGATCAGCGAACTGCTGATCCGCAACGAAGAGTTTGACCCGATCTAGCAAAGACGGACAGGATTCACACGATTTACAGGATGGAAGGCAATTGAATTCTTATCCTCAATAGATTGATTCTTAATCCTGTCAATTCTGTTAATCCTGTCCTTATTCGGAGGTAATCATGAAGACTCAAAACCAGGTTGCTGAACTGGAAGCCAGGTGGGCCGCCGACGATCGCTGGCAAGGAATCAAACGCGGTTACGCACCCGAAGCGGTCGTGCGACTGCGCGGTTCAGTCGAGATCAAATACTCGATTGCTGAAATGGGCGCGCAGCGTCTGTGGGAACTGTTGCACTCCGAACCCTACGTCGCCGCCCTCGGAGCTATGACCGGCTGCCAGGCTGTGCAGCAGGTTCAGGCCGGACTCAAAGCGATTTATTTGAGTGGTTGGCAAGTCGCCGCGGATGCAAACCTCGCTGGCCAAATGTATCCGGATCAGAGTTTGTACCCAGCAAACAGCGTCCCCGACGTGGTGCGCAAGATCAATCAAGCGTTGCAACGCGCCGATCAAATCGATCAAGCCGAGGGCCGCGGCGATGTGCATTGGTTCGCCCCGATCCTCGCCGACGCAGAGGCTGGCTTTGGCGGCAATCTCAATGCGTTTGAGTTGATGAAGTCCATGATCGAAGCAGGAGCCGCTGGAGTTCACTTTGAAGATCAGCTTGCGTCAGCCAAGAAGTGCGGTCACATGGGCGGCAAAGTGCTCGTGCCAACTCAGGAGTTTATTCAGAAACTAATTGCCGCGCGGTTGGCTGCGGACGTGATGGGCGTAGCGACGATCATCGTCGCGCGCACTGACGCCAACGGCGCCAGCTTGCTGACCAGCGACATTGACGAACGCGATCGCTCCTTCATTACCGGCACGCGAACCAGCGAAGGCTACTACGGTGTTAAGCCGGGACTCGAACAGGCCATCGCGCGCGGGCTGGCCTATGCGCCATACGCCGACATGATCTGGTGCGAAACTTCGGAGCCAAATCTCGAAGAGGCCCGGCGCTTTGCTGAGGCGATTCACGCCGAGTTTCCCGGCAAGTTGTTAGCCTACAACTGCTCGCCGTCGTTTAACTGGAAGAAGAAGCTTGACGAACCGACCATCGCCAGGTTTCAAAGAGAGTTGGCCGCGATGGGTTACAAGTTTCAGTTCATCACCCTCGCGGGTTTCCATGCGCTGAACCTGGGCATGTTTGAACTGGCGCAGGAGTATCGCAATTCCGGGATGCCGGCTTACGCGCGGCTTCAGGAGATTGAATTCGAACGTGAAGCGGCAAACGGTTATCGCGCGGTCAAGCACCAATCGTTTGTAGGCACCGGCTATTTCGATGCGGTGGCCCAGGCAATAGCCGGCGGCACGTCATCGACGACTGCGCTCGCCGGCTCAACTGAGGAAGAACAATTCGATCCGGCGGTGGCCGTCAGGACGGCGACTGCACCGATCCCGGTCTGATTCTACCAACCTTTGCAGTCACCATCTTGATGTCGATCTTGTCCGGAGCGCGGGCGCCCTCTTCACTGGGACCGGGCGCGCTCTCGCCCACAATGAGCGCGAAGTCAGTGCGCCAAGTTCAAAAGTGGCCGCCAAGTTGCAATGTCCCTCTCTGTCGTAATTCAGTCAGTGAAATTGTATTAGTCGAGTACCTTTCTTGATTTTAACCACTCGGCCTGTACGTTTTTCTGACAAGAAAAGAAAAAGGAGGGGCTCAACAATGCGGACTAACGGAAACATTCTTAAGGGAGTTGGAAGAACACTTGGCAGCCGTTGGAGCGGCTTGCTGATTGGCGGCCTGGGCGTGGGCGCGGCGCTTTATTACCTGCTCGGTCGCGGTAATCAGGCGGAGCGCGAGGTAACAGCAAGACGCAAGCAACTCGGCGACCATGTCGTGGACGACCGCGGCACAGATCAGGACAAAGCCTCGCAGATTCTCATCAATCTTCGTGATCGCGCTTTCGAAGCCAACGATGAACGGCTGGCGCTGGCGCTGGGAAGGCCAACTGAGGAAGTGGCAGCCTGGCAGGCGGGGCAGGAACTTATTGACGACGACGTCATCATGAAGGCCCGCGGCATCGCCATGCACCGCGGTGTCAGTGTTGAGTAACTTGAAACGAATTAGAACCGGGAGTCAGCAGCGGCAGCGTTATCGGGGTCACTTCACTGAAGCGATCGGGTTCGTCACGCATCCCGGTTCTGATTTTTAGGGTAGCTGGAACAATACAGCTAGGGGGACTAATCACTTGAGCACAGAACAGAACAACGAAACGTGGCGGCCGGGCGAACGGCCGGATGAAACGCCAACGCATCCTTATGACCCGTCGGATACGCCGACCGATGAACCGATAAGTCCGCCGCCGTCGGACCCTGTGCCGGTTCCGCCGGACACTGTGCCGCCTTCGCCGGTGCAGGAACCCGAGACACCAATGCCTCAGATTGATCCGCCCGATCAGCAGCCGCCGAGACTGGCGTAACGCTCACTTAAGCTCCGGCGGCCGCAGCCGCTCGCTTTTGCATCTCTTCGGGCGACAAGTCTTCGGTGTGCGTGGCGACGTGCCAGATGTGGCCGAATGGATCGATCAGGCTGCCGCCGCGGTCGCCGTAAAACTTGTCTTCCACGGGTTTGTCTTCCGTTGCTCCCGCGCTGACGGCCTGAGCGAATACCGTATCAACGTCCTCTACGTAAATCAGCAGACTGACCGGCGAGCCGCCCAAAGTTTTTGGACTCTTGTGCCCCATCTCCGGAAATTCGTCGGCCAGCATGATCGCGGAGTCGCCAATCTTTATCTCGGCGTGTCCCACCCGGCCATCCGGTTGAGCCATACGAAAAAGTTCCGTCGCGCCAAACGCTTTTTTGTAGAACTCAATCGCCTCAGACGCGCCTTTGATGATCAAGTACGGTGTAATTGAGTGGTAGCCTTCTGGAATCGGATTCACTTTGCTGGTCATGATCTACATCTACTCCTTCTCTCAAAAAACAGTTTGCGTAATTCGTGTTGTGCCCAAGCTACAACTGCGAAGCTTACTCGAAGGTCTGGTCATCCGCTGTTTTGTCTCAACGCCGAACACTTTCCATCAGCATCTGCGGTTCAACGCTCTCTACTGACAGGATTTTTTCGAGCGACCCTAACTTTGCCAGCGCATCCGCAATTCCGCCCGAACGTGAACGCAGCCAGGCAGCGTTTGGAGCATATGGCAAAGTCTCCGCCACTTCATAACCAGCGTCTTTGATTGCCTCTTCGCGCTCTGCGATCGCCAGTCCTTCGGCCAGCCGGATGAACACCAACCCTGTCGGAACCGCGGGCGAACCTCCGGGAGTCAACGAATAAACTGCGCTCAGTTTCTCCGGCGCTGCGGCGGCCGTCGCTGGAACGGGCGAGCCTTCGAATACTGCGATTGTGCCTTGCCCTAAAACGTAAGCCGCATCCGGCGCGGGCTCTCCTGATTTGCGTCCATGAACAGCGTAGTGGTCAGCTATCAACCGATAATTTTGAGCGCCCTCGGTCGAATTCACTGCAATTTGCTTTGGAAACGTGGCCAGAAGATCCATACTTTTATCCCGCACAACCCTTAGTCAGACGCGCGGGCGACCGGAATTCTGCTCCCTACTTGCCAACAAATGCACGCGCTGCTCATCTGATGCCACTCACAATATCACTAATCACCGAAGTGGCGGCATCCATCTGTTGAAATGAATCTCGACTATTTTCATTACAGTTAGAAGACTCTGAAAAGGTTGGCAAGCTCGTGACCCGGCGGTATTGTCGGTTAGGTCAGCGCGCTTCTCAATACCATGGCCTTCTGACTTACACAGCAATCGTCTTAGTTCCGCTATCTCACGTCATGCTTTCACTTTCCATCCACACGTTTCAAACAATCAACCTTTGGAGGACTCAACATGTATTCGTTTAGATATGGTGGCAAAAACGGCAAGCGACATTCACTCACGACCAGCAATGAACACGTTGTAGTGCGCACCAACAGCCGCAACGCTTTGGCCGGCGAGAGGCCTTTTGAAGTTTCGGCATTGTCGAACAAAGCTCGAGATGTTCTGGGAAACTTTGACCTCGCTTCCAGATTTCGCGAGGCGGGCGTGGAGATTCTGCGCACCAAGGTCGTCCGCGGCAGCAAGTCGATGCGCGACCGCGCCAGAACAATCCTGAAGCAGGAGCCAGAGATCGAATTCGCCGGACGGGTTCTGGTTACGCAGCAATCCGCCAAACCGGTGCTCTACACCGAAAACTTCTTCGTCAAGTTTGACGCCGATAAAAGCCCAACCGCCTGCCGCAAGATCCTCAAGGCCTACAAACTCACCATCAAGAACGAGCTGGAGTATGCCCGCAATGCTTACTTCGTGGCCGCGCCCGATGATACGGGACTCGTGATTTTCGACATCGCTGAAAAGCTGTTGCAGGAACCGTCTGTGGAGCTTTGCCATCCGGAGCTCATTCGCGAGTCGCGACAACGCTCGGCCTTTCCGCAGCAGTGGCACCTGAAGAAAGCCACGATTGGCGGCAATCAGGTGGACGCCCACGCGAGCGTTGAGTCGGCCTGGGCCTTGAGCGAGGGCCAGGGGACGACAATTGCGATCATCGACGATGGCGTAGACCTGGAACATCAGGAATTTCAGTCTGCCGGAAAAATCATCGCGCCCCGCGACGTTACCCGCAAGACCAACAATCCTCGCCCCGGAAATGGAGACAATCACGGCACTGCCTGCGCTGGTGTCGCCTGCGCAAATGGCACCTTCGGCGCATCGGGCGTGGCGCCCAAGGCTCGACTAATCCCGATTCGCCTCGCCTCAGTGCTTGGTTCGCAGGCTGAAGCCGACGCGTTTGTCTGGGCGGCGCAAAACGGAGCAGATGTAATTTCCTGTAGCTGGGGTCCACCCGATGGCACCTGGTTCGACGATACTGACCCGGTGCACAACCAATCGGTTCCTCTTCCAGACAGCACTCGGCTCGCCATGGACTTCGCGGCAACTCAAGGACGTAACGGCAAAGGCTGCATCATTCTGTTTGCCGCCGGCAATGGCAACGAAAGCGTGGACAACGATGGCTACGCGAGCTACAGCAAAGTCACTGCAGTCGCCGCTTGCAACGACAAGGGCAAGCGCAGCGCGTATAGCGACTTCGGCGGCGCGGTGTGGTGCGCTTTTCCCAGCAACCACGGCAATCCGTCGCTGACCCCGGGGATTTGGACCACGGATCGCACCGGACCCGTTGGCTACAATAGCGGCAACGCTCTCAAGGGCGACGCGGCGGGAAATTTCACAAACTCATTCGGCGGAACTTCGAGTGCCTGCCCCGGCGCGGCCGGCGTCGCGGCGCTGATCATCGCCCGTAATCCTACTCTCCGTTGGGATCAGGTGAGGGACATCATCAAGCAATCCTGCGACAAGATCGATACGGCTGGAGGAAACTACGACGCCAATGGCCGCAGTCCGTTTTATGGTTACGGTCGAATTAATGCGAAGAAGGCGGTCGAGTTGGCTATGCCGGTGCAGGTCGATCCAATCGCCATTCGCACTGCGATTCAGGACGTGGCCATCAAAGACCTGAAAACCTCGAAGCTTGATCTCGCGGTGGCCGACACGAAACCAATCCAGTCGATCAAGGTCGCGGTAGACATCGAGCATACCTACATCGGCGATCTCGTCATTAGCGTTAAGCCCCCGGCCGCCACCGGAGTTAACGCCATTACGCTCCACAACCGCGAAGGCGGTGCTCTCGACAACGTCAAGAAAACCTACGACGAGGTCAACGCGCCCGGCCTCGTCGCCCTGAAAGGCAAGAGTCCACAAGGAACCTGGACTTTGATTGTCGAGGACCGAGAGAAGCAAGATACCGGGCGCATTCGAAGTTTCACGCTCGAGATGAAGCTTTAGTTTGACCAGGGGGTTGCGCAGGGTGGAGTGGGACAGGCAGAAATGCCTGTCCTACTTTGCCGAAGCGTTACGCTGCTTGGTGTCGGTTAAGCGGCTGTAATCGGGATTGAGATACACCAGTCGGCCGCCCACGATCGTGGCGACCGCAGCGCCGGTCATGGTGCGTCCATGAAAAGGCGTATTCCTGCTCTTCGATTTTGAGCCCTTCGCATCGAACGTCCATGCAAAGGTGGGATCGAGAATGGTGATATCAGCGTGCGCGTTTTTTGCCAACGTGCCGCGATCATCCAAGGCAAATATTCGCGCCGGATTGGTCGAGCACAATTCGACCAGCCTCGCGAGATCGATGAGACCTTTGTTGACTAGCTCAAAAGCCAGACCAACCGCAGTCTCCAGTCCAACGATTCCAAAAGGCGCTTGATCGAATTCCAACGCTTTCTCATCCGCATGATGAGGCGCATGGTCGGTAGCAATCGCGTCGATCGTTCCATCTTTCAAACCCGCCAACAAAGCATCGACGTGATCCTGGCTGCGCAAGGGCGGA
>JANMVC010000095.1:0-2068 GCA_031392315.1 Pyrinomonadaceae bacterium
TAGACGACGGCAGTTGTGCCGACGATGTGTGAACGAATGTTTGATGTTAGGGGCTCCGCCAAATCGATTGCTTCCCTTCTTGATTGCACCGACTGCAGGCAGGACGTGCACCCCAGCCGGGCTGCCCGGCCGGGGACCCCGCTTGCCCGCGCTCCCAGGCGCGCTCCCATCGCAGATTCCGATCATCGTCGCGATGTTTGCGACGTGTGAGGTGAACGTCGAAAGATTTGCCGCGAGTGACTGATGGTCGCCAATGTCGGCAAGCACTGATCGATAGAAGGGAACGCGCGCTGACCGGGCAGGAACCGGCAGACCGGAAAGAGCCATCAGCGAAAGCAGACCCGCGGTTTTCAGCACGACTGTCTTCCCGCCGGCGTTGGCGCCCGAGATGATCATCGAGTCGTGTTTGTCGTCCAGCGAAAACGAGACTGGGACCACCACACCGCCTGAAGCGCGGAGGTTTTCTTCAAGCAGCGGATGCCGGGCTTCGGCGAGCTCGAGCGTGGAACAGACTTTAGTTTGTGATGATGCGTTGCCCTCGAAGCTATCTCGTGAGGAATGCGGATCACAGACCAAAGTCTGTCCCACTTCGGGAATTACGCAATTGAAATTTTGGTGAAAGACTGCTTTGGCGTTTATGAAGTCGAGCTCGGCAATGGCGGCGGCGGCCATTTCGATGCCTGCCAACTGAAGCCGCAACTCCTCCGTTAGCGCGAAAAGGATTCGGTAGATTTCACGTTCTTCAGTTTCGCGCAGACTCTGCAATTCGTTGTTGGCGTCAATCGTCTCGAGCGGTTCGACGAAAGCCGTTGCCCCTGACGAAGAGAAGCCATGCGCGACACCTTTGATGTGTCCTCGATGATCAGCCTTGATGGGGATTACAAAGCGGTCGTTTCGAATTGTGACCAGCTCATCCTGCACAGCCTCTTCCGCTCTCCGCATCAAGTTTTCCAGCGAACGCGTGATGCTCGAACGTAGCTTCGTTATCTCGTGACGAATTCGAGCCAGCTCGGGGCTGGCGCGATCGTCAAGATCTCCGCCGGGCAAAATCTTGTTGGCGACACGCGCAGTAATACTGTTCAACTCGCGAGGAAGACTCGCGACGATTTCTGCCAACACGGGCGACTCTTCGCGCTCGGCCATGATGGCTGCACGGGCCGACATCACCTGCTCACACAGCCGCGCTAATTCAAGAATCGTGATCGGTTCTAATGATGTGCCCTCGACTCGGAGCCTCGCAATAGCCTCTACCGGATCTCTTAGCTCGCTGAACGACCACGTGGCACCGCGCTTTCGCAATTGCACACATTCCGCCGAAGCAGCCAGGGCTTTTTGCAGGTCCTCCAACGAATCAAGTGGCACCAGAGCGTCGACGCGCGCACGCCCCATTGACGTCTGTGCTCCGCGGCGAAGGAGCGCCCGGAGTTGGTCGAATTCCAAGGTGTGGAAAGCTTGATCGTTCATTGATCAGAACCGACGGCGGCGGCGATCGCGTCCTCGCAGCGCTGCCGCGAATAGTCCTTTGACCTCAATCACCTTTACCAGCCGGTCGCCGTGATGGAAAATTCCGGCCACGGCCATGTTGGTTGGGTCTGATGGCGGCTGTATATCTTTCATCGCCAAATCGAGCGTCTCTTCTTTGGTTTCAATTGCCAGGGCGATTTGCTCATCTCCACGCAAGGCAACCAGGAGCCCAGGCGGGAAGCCCAGCCGCATGATCGTTTCATCGAACACGTAGAGCGGATCGAGAACCGTCAACATCCGGCCCTGAATGGAAACTACGCCCAGCACAGCCGGCGGCGCATGAGGCAGCGGCGAAGGCCGGCGCCATTCCGCTATCGTTGCAATCTCATCCTCGAAGATACCAAGCACGAGGTGGCCAACAGACAGGACTTGCAGTTTGCGCGTAGTTTGAGCTTGGGGCTCGCGCAAGGCATCATCCCGCAATGACCCTGCTTCTCTGGTATTGTCTAAAGTCGGATGTCGCCCACTGGACGTTTCATCATTCATCGATTCGTAGGCACCTGGCCGTGGTCAACGCATTATAGCGCGAGGGATCGCCAACGCA
>JANMVC010000093.1:0-9741 GCA_031392315.1 Pyrinomonadaceae bacterium
CATCAAGTGGTACCGCTTTATCCGCAGGTGGCCGAACGATTCGGCAGGGACAAACCCTTCAGCGTTTTGCTCAGGCCCGACAACTACATAGCGCGTATATCAGAGGAAATTGGGCTTGACGGCGTGCAAGTCTATTTCGACCAAACGCTAGGCCGCGGCTAACAATTCCATCAGCGCCACCGGTGTGGTGTGGCACGCGCATCTTGCGCGTGTTCGCAACGGATGTGCTAGTGCCCCGTTTGAAAATGATGGGCCACCCGTGAATCAAGCCTTTGCTGCTTTAGCCTGCTTGTGCGCAATCGTCTTGCGGATGTAGTCGGCGGCGTCCGGCGTTTTGCAACCGGTCTCGCCGTGATCGACTACGACCTTACCGATCTTTGCGGCTGCTGACATTGCTTTCTTTTCGAGTTTGCTGTTGCGACAGCCAATCCCTATCAGGGCGCCGTTCATCGCATGGCGCACGCGGTTCTTGCTCGCATGAATGCTTGCCTGGATCGTTTCAAGATGGGCCAGGAAAAAGGTATCAGGCAATGACGAATCGCTTTGGGAGAGCCTGCTAAGAATCTGCCAGCCGGCGCTGGCCAGCCATTCGTCTTTCGACTTTCTCCAGCGTTCACCCTGTTCTTTAGCTAAGCGTGTCTTGCTCACGAGCCCCGCGAGCGCATCAGTCAGCGGATAGTTAGACAGCTGCTTTGCCCAGGTGTCGATCTCCTTCGCCGTCATCTCCCCAGGGTCGGCGATCATGGTCGCGAGAATTTGGGCGTCGTGAATGCCGGACGCCCAGAGCTTTTGCGCAAGTGAGTGGTCTACCTTCAGTTTCTTCTGAAGTTTGCCGAGCGCGGCAAAGCTAACGCCAAACTGTTTGCCGCTGACGCCGTGTCGTCTGTATGTGTTGCGAGTCGCTTCGCTGCCCGCACTTTCAAGCTCTCTGAGGACTTCGAGGTGGTTCATTGAATAGTTCCTTCCGCAATTCAACTCGTGATCACGTCGGCTTGCGGCATGAATGGGCGACCATGGCCAAGTTGCTTTTCTAGACAGTGGCTTTGTGAATTTGCCGCTTCAGGCGGTGAATTGTCCGTCGTGCCACTTTGAGCTGGGCGGCGTCGTGTGCCGACAGCGCTTCGTCTCGCTTTTTCTTCATCTCACGGATCTTCGCTTTGATCGAGGCCTTATCCACACCGACGACATCGTGATGCTCATGCTTGATCCCCAGAGCATTCGCCAGGGCTTGAATGAGGTGTTCCTTATTCATTTGCGTATAGCCCTGCACCACTTCCTTGTCGTCGCCCTTGGCAATCTCGCGAAGCTCAGCGACGGTTTTATGTTTTAACTGTTCGTAGGTGTATTCCATCTGATCCTCCTCCGTTTCGAGTAGGTGTAACGAGAACTTTATGCGGTCCGCACCGCTGCAGCGGGCGAACCTGTTTGACTCACCGGCACGCTCTCAAATATCTGGCCCAGGTGCTTCTTCATGTGATCGAGGTAGTCGCGCATGAACCACTCAAGCGTCACCGGCTCGTCTTCCTTCAGCAGGTCAGAAGCGATCTGGTGCAGGTTGTGTTTTGTTCGCTGCTTCGTGCGCTGCTCCTCGGGCGTGACTTCGATGATGTGCAAGATGTGCTGATTGTAGAGTTGCCATAGTTGCGCCAGGTCGTGCCACAGTTCGTCTTGATAGCGCTGGGTGGCGACCCATTCCACCTGTTCATAGCCTGCGAAAACTAATTCATCGGTAAACTGCGCGCGTACGAATCGCTGGTGGTTGTTCGCTGCCGAATCAATCAGGTGGCCCACGATCTCCTTCGGCGACCACTTTCCTTCGGCTCGGGGAATTTGGCTCTGCTGCTCCGAAATCGCTTCAAAGCGTTCGGCTGCGAGTGATAGTGTCTGGCGAAAGTCGGAAAGAAACTCGTGCATGTGATGCGATCCTTTCTGCAGGGTCTCGGCAGAAACCCGAGGCTCTCTGCATGCTTCCACGCGACGGCTAAATATTTTGGGAAATGCTGCGGACGTGGAGATAATAACGCGAACCAGAGGCAGAACCGAAGCATCAACAAGCGCCTGATCCTCCAATGGTCACTGTTCCCTAAAATCCCAGACGAGTCATCCTGCAGCTTTCCATCAGGACTTAAGTGTGTGGATCGGCCTATGATGGTCACGATCGGAGCAGCATCGTTATTGTTCCGCCGGCGTCAAAGCCTTGTCCATTCTAAACGCCGGAAGCGGCGCAGCATCTGGCAGGGGAATCTCAAACGGTCCCAGGTTGGTATATCCCGCAGCCGAATATAGCGGCTCGCCGGGGAGCGTGGCGATGAGTTCCGCTCTGGCAAAGCCTGCCGTGTGCGCTGCCTCTTCACACGCCTTCAGTATTCTGGAGCCGACGCCTTGCCGCGCGTATCGTGGGTGAACATAGAATGCGCGAATCCGCGCGGCTTCGGCCTCTGGATCGAGCAGTGCATCAGCCTCACCAGTCCTGGTTGCAACTGACTTGGATTGATCGCCGCCGAATAAAGTCTTGCGTTTGCTCCAGCCGCCGCATCCGGCGATCTCGTTTTTAACTTCGATGACAAAATAAGTGGCGTCGAGTATGAGTTGAGTGTCCACGCCAAAGACGTGTGTCAAAGCGCTGGCGATCTGCTCGGAAGAATAGTAGCCGTGGCCCAGACTACTCACGGAGTCTCGTATGAGTTCGCTGAGATTGGGGATGTCAGCAAGTGTTGCGAGTCGGATGTTCATAAATATTTGGGGCGTCGCGCCGGAGTCTGTTACACCCGACAGCTATGTTAGGACACTGCCGTAGTTGACTAGTAAACTGACGCGGTTGAAATATCGAAGTATGAAATATGCCGGAACCACAACAGGGCCACAAGCGCTGAAGCGGTGTGTGAGTGGCGGGTTGAACCAGCGGGAGATCGAGATATGGCTAATCATAAAGATATGACTCCGGAGCAGATTGAAGAGCGGGTGATCAGGCTCGCATTTGACGGAGACACGCTGCGGTATCGCGAGTTTTGCGCGACACTAAAAGCGGGCTTGCCCGAGGGCACTGGCTTTGCTCTGCGCGGCAGTGTGGTCACTAATAAGCGTTACGAGGACGGCGAGCCGTTTGACGCTGACGGCCGTGGCACCAGCGATCTCGACGTCACGCTCGTCGGCGACAAAGTAATGGAATTCTGGAATGAAGATGCGTTTTACATTCCCGCCTTGCATACGAAACCGCTCTGCGATGACGATCCCGGGATTGCGCCGGCTTTGAATCCGTTGCGCGAAGAGATGCAGAAGCTCGCCGGACGGCCTGTGGCTTTCCAGGCCACTTCGAATCTCATTTTGTACACGCGCGATGTCTTGTTTAATGAGCCTTACTTCACCGTAGTAGAGGTGGAAAAGGGCTCGTGATCCTCAAGCTGCTCAGTTACAACATCCGCTTCGGCGGCCGCAGACGCGAAAGGGAATTGGCCGAAGTCATCCGCGGCGCAGCGCCGGATTTGGTTGTATTCCAGGAGGCTATCGATGCTGATGTAATCCGGCGTCTCGCGGCCGAGACTGGATTGCTACACTGGGCCGCGCGCGGCCGTCACTCAATCGGCTACATTAGCCGCGTCGAAATTGCGCATCATGAATGGCATTATCCTGCCGGCGCGAAACATTCCTTTCTCGAGATTGTCCTGGCGGGCAGCGAAACCAGAATATTCGGCTTGCATCTGAGTTCGATGTTTTCGAAGTGGGGCGAACGGCGCCGGGTTCGCGAGATTCGGTCACTCCTCAACGGTATTGAAAGACATCAGGAAGGGTTTCATGTCCTGGTCGGAGACTTTAATACGCTGGCGGTTGGTGAGCGTCTGGATGTGCGCCGCATGCCCGCGTGGATCCGCGGAATGATCTGGTTAAGCGGAAGGGATATTCAGCGCGAGACGATTCAACTAATGCGGGATTCGGGCTACGCAGATGGTTACCGTCACCTCCACCCAACAGATAAGGGCTACACGTTTCCGGTTTGGGATCCCCATCTGCGACTTGATTACGTTTTTGTGCCGAGCAAGTTCACCGACCGACTTGCTGAGTGTGAAGTAATTCGTTCCGAGATGGCGGCGAAGGCGTCGGATCATTTTCCGGTTCTGGCGCATCTGGACATTGGGTGAGAGTGGCGTGCGGACTATCGGGACGAGTTGCTGTGAATCAGAATCCGCCTCAAGGCGGAACTCTAAACAGGATTACTTAGCTTTCTTGCCTTCGTATTTCGGTAGCGACTCGACTAAATAATCAAAGCCCAACCAGAAGCTCCAACTGTGGTGATAAAACGCCGCCGGAAAAACCAGGGCCACGATGAACAGGCCGACGAGCACGTTCTCGTAGTTCGCCTTGAATACAATTAACGAGATCAAACAGACCACCAGAATTACAAACTCGGTGGCCAGCACGTTTCCCAGAATTGCGCCGACAAAGAATCCTTCTTCGCGCCGGAACAGCGAGTGACACGCAGGGCAGTGATGCAGCAGTCGAAACGGCCCCATGAATAGTGAAGACTCGCCGCACGCCGGACACTTGAGACGCAACGAACGGGATAGAACAAGCGCAATTGATCGTTTGCCTGGCAACCTGTATCTCCTGTCAGAACTGCCTGCGGTAGCGGGCGGGCCTATCGCTTAAACTCTTAACGAACGCGTATGCGCTTGATGGCCCGCTCGCTAACGCAGGCGATACTCACATTGATCAAACGCTCAGGGGATCGTCGTCGGTCAAGTAGGCCAACAGCTCTTGTTGCTTTTCATGCCCCTCAAGCCAGTCGCGGATTCGTCTGATTTCCGCGTAATCTTCCGCGCCAAATTTGGCCTCATTGATCCGCTCAAGCCGTTTTCGACGCTCTTCCTTCATAGCCTCCGATTGCCAGAATTCCGTAAGCATCGAATTGAGATCGTCATGGAGGTTGCGCTTTCTGAGCACTTCCCATTCGTTGTGGTCCAACCAAATCCCTTTGCAGCTATGACAATGATCGAGAGCGAATCCAGTCCCTTTGCCTACCATGTATTTCACCATGCGCCACTTGCATTCGGGACAGTCCAGGTACGCGGTCGTTTCAGAGACCGGAAATTCCGTGGTTTCCACGTCCAGTTCCGGCAGGTTCGCTCCGTGTTGTTCGAGCCACTTCCAATACTGCGCGCCCGGGATCCAATCACCGCCGCAGCGGGCACAGCTTTGCGCGGACAGAGTCCCCTCAAGATCGACTTGAGCCAGCGGAGCAGTTTTGCAGACAGGACAATTCATTCTGAACACCTCAATCGGATTCAATACTCATGTCTACTCATAACCAAGCGCATCGACCGCATCCTGGCGCGCGGCCCGCAGCGCTGGATAAAGTGCGCCGATGCTACCGCCGACTATTCCCACCAGAAATGAGATGCCGATCCATTGCGGCTCAACCTCGATAGTCAGCGAGGTCACGCGCATAATGAAAAACCGCGCTACAAAGGTTAATCCGACGCCGACTGCGACGCCGAGGACGCTAACCAAAATCGCTTCCTGTTCGATCACCCATGCGATGCTGCTCTTCGACATGCCGAGCGCCTTCAGGATGCCAATCTGGCGCGTGCGTTCGGTAACCGTCGTATACATTGCCAGCAGAATCACGAGCATGCTGATCGCGGCAGCCACGCCGACGACCACGCGGATGAAAACATTCAGCGCCGGCACACCTTGCGCGTAGAGTTCCGGCAGGTCGCGAGTGAATATGATCTGATCGTCAGGGTAACGCTCGCGGATGCGCGCGGCCACCTCTTCCTGCTGACCGGGATCGGCGCAGGCGACGAGGACCGCCGAAGCGTTACCTTCGCCACCCATCTGTTCCTGCATTGTGGCCAGGGGTATCTTGAGTCGCCCGCCGCCTGGCGGTTCATAGACACCCACGATCTTGAACGGCCGCTCGAATAGAAGAACCGTGTCGCCAATATGCGCGTTCCGGTTTCGTTGCCACTCAGGATCCATGATTGCTTGATCGCCACTGGAAAGCGGGGCGCCTTCGCGTATCTTTAGTCCGGTTAATAGCGCGTAGTCGCCAAACTCAATGCCGTCGATCAGGCGAGTGCCAAACCCGGAATCGCTGCGGTCCAGGGTTTGGCCGATTGGAGTCGCCGCGCGCACACCCTGGATCGTTTCGATCTCAGCGGCTCGTGAGACGGGCAGCAGGAAGGGCGAGGCGCCTCCGAATCCCAGCGTGCCGGCGGAGCGAATCATAATCTCAGCGCCGATGTTTGCTTCGCGCTTGCCGCGCTCATGCAACACTCCGTGCGCCAGACCGACGGTAAATATAATCAGCAAAACTCCGACCGCGGTTCCCATGATGCTGACGGCGGTGCGGGCAGGCCGATGAGCGATGTTTGAAAGTACAAGACTGTCCATAAGCTTTTGCAAGTGTGGGCTGCGATCCAGAAGCCTGCGCCAGGCGTTTGGCGCCGTTCTCCAGGTTAGGATCAGTAGTCCAATTGACGTCCAGAATATAGTACCGGCTTTGCGCACGAGGGCGAGCGCAACGCCCGTCGCTGCCGCGAATCCCAGTGTCTGCAGTACAACTTCGGTGCTGCCTTCATAAACCCCGATCGTACCTGGGACAAACGCAAAGATGAAGTTGATAACCTTCGTTAGCGACTCAATGATGTAGGCCTCGGCCACGTGCGGCGAGTAACCGAGCATGCGGAGCGTGACAAATACTTCGACGACACTCGTGGCATGCGCGAGCAGGTCGCAGGCGATCATGCCAAAAAAGACGCCGGGGTGATGCTTGTAAAAGTCGTAAACCTTCGATTCGAGATGGTAAATGTGCTGGCGCCGTTTGAGGATAACTTTTGGACTAAGCCGCAGTTGGGCCATGCGATCGATGAGCCAGGTCAGGAGCATGATCCGCCGTTTGGCTGCCAGTCCGGCGGCGCCAATTCCCAGCGCGGCGACCGCGGCGATCGCGATCAGCGAATAGTAGACGAGCGACGGCAGGCTGTAAGTAAACAGCATGACGGTCGCGCCGCTCAGAATGAAAAATACGACCGAAAGATTGTAGAGCAGATTATCGACGACAAGTGCGGGCACGCCGTAGGTCAGCGGCACACGCTTGCGCAGCAGTGCCACCTTAGTAGCTTCGCCGAGGAGTGGCCCGGTAAACGTGAGAAAACTGATCGCCTCGCCGCCCAGTCGCGCCGAAAATGCCTGAAAGAAATTGAAACGGCGATGCTCCTTTGGCACGGCCGCGGCCATCGCGATTGTGCGGAACACATGCCGCAGCCCGCTGATGCCGAGGAGGATGAAAAAACCAAATCCGATGCGCAGGAGCGCGTCGAAAAGCGGTTGAATCCCGACGCGGTTGATGACGTAAATCAGCAGTCCCAGTCCCAGGAGGAAGGCGATAGTCTGTAGCCAGATAAATGAGTTGCGCGATCTGTCGGAGCCTTTGGGTTCTCCGTCGAGCGGTGAGTCGGCCTCGCTAATATCTTCGGGCCACTGGGCCAGATCGTCTTCGGAAGTTGATGTCACGGAACTAGTCAAGGAGATACGTTTGCTCCCGTTATCGCGATTTGGCGGTTTTCAGGCTTAACCAAAATCTCCTTGACCGTGCGGCCGGGAAAACGCCGAAAACCTTTGTCCCACAGAGTTGGAATAGGATTGTTATCATCGCGTAAATTTCCGGTTAAGGCTAGTAAGGTAGGAAGGAAGCTCAAACTGTCGTAGGGTTCTTCGATCACAGCGCCCTGAGCGATGTCTGTTTTATTGCCCCCGGCCAACATGAAGACGGAGTGGGTGGAAATGCGGAAGAACGAGCCGTGATTGCCGCCAGGATTAAACCCGCGCACGTCGAAATTCCAATGGTTGTTTGCCACCAACAGCAGGTCAGTCTCGACCAGTTCGCGCTGCCTTTTCAGATAACGACGGGCCATGCGCTCGTCTGCGGTGATGCCCGGCTCATCCGGAGCCAATGAAGGCAATTCGTGGCGAGCTATCTCTTCAAACAGCCCGATCATTCCGTTTGAGTAGTCTGTCTTGTGCAACGCGCGGAGCCATTCGACGTCGGTGTGCCATTCGTTAAGCCAGCCCACCCGATCAGCAATCGGAATCGCCAGTTGATCGTCTTCGAAGATTCGCAAAGGCAGGCCAGGTTGCCAGGGAATTCTATCGAAGCTCACCTCGCCTGCCTGGTTCTGCCTAAGGTTCTTTATGGGAAGGTAGCGAAAGCTCAACTGTCCCGCCGGGCTCCCGCGCGCCAGAATCAAAGCTTGATGTTCAGCACCGCCGTTAACCCAAATCACATCCGGATGAATCGCTTGCTCGTCCAACTTCGGCAGCAGCTCAGCCGAGATTCTGCTGGCAATAATGTCAATTGGGCGATTTGAAACGGCGCGCTGCACATTGTTGCGAACGCTGAGGCCGTGCAACAAGGAAAAGTAGTCAACACGAAGAAAGCTCTTTTGCAGATCAAGCGAGCCATCGCGGTTTAGAACAAAACCTCCCGGCGCCAGGCCAACGGTGTAGTTTTGCAACTGGAAAATACTGTTGCGCTCGCCCATCGCATTTTTGGCAATCAGCTCCTCAACCTTGAGCTTGGCTGGATCAAAATTTACCCGGCGCAACGCCAGCAAGTTCGCGAGCGTCCGCGCATATTCGGTGTAATCCTTCTCCTGGCCAATCCATTTTTCCAGCTTGGTCAGCACGCGCTTCTTCTGATCGTCTCGGCCGAGCGCGATTTCCTCGCGGGTGAACTTCTTCGGTTCAGCCAGCAACAAACTGCGCTGCTGCTCGATCCGCTGACGCAGAACCACCAACTCCTCGTTCAGTTCGTTTAGACGTGTCAGCCAGGCGGTGCGACGTGAATCGAGGACTTCGAAGAACGACGCGGTGATCGCGTTTCGCAGCGCCGGCGACAGATTGTTTCGTTGAAGTTGCAGCAGCAGAATGTGAAGCAGATTTAAATCGCTGTTGCGAAGGTGTATGGACGCGCGCTCGTTGCCGTCGAAATCCAGAAGTGCGGTTGGATAGGTGGTGCTTTGTCCTTTGAGGTAGTGGGAATCGTCGGTGGTCGTCGTAATCAAGGGAACCAGAAAATAGACGCCTTTGATCGAGTATTCCATCATTAGCCGGCGCTTGGTAATGACGTGATGGCCACCACCCGCCGCGCTGCCAAGCACCTTCACCAGGTTATAACCCTGGCTATAAATCTGTTCGTCGGTGTTGAAGCCGTGATCGGAAACCAGCACCAGCGCCGTTTCGCTACTGAGTTCGCTCTTTTCAATTGCCGACCAGATTCGACCAATCAAGGCATCGATCTCAACCAGTTCGAACATGTGTGAACGGCGGTCGCGATTATGGTGGGCTACGTGGTCGAAGCCCGAGACATAGAGATCGAGATAACGAATACGCGGGTCGGCCAGTTTCTGAAGTAGCTCGCGTTCCATCTGATCGAAGAACGTACTACGCGTTTCAAACCCCATGGTCCATTCGTCCATCAGTTGGCGCGGGTCTTTCAGAAAACGCTTCTGCACCCCTTCCTTCAGCGTGTTGAACCGCATGCCTCGTTGATAAAGCTGGAAGGCTAGGTAGCGGTCTTCATGGGGGAAAGCATCCGCCAGCATAGGCAAGCCGAGCGAATCAAGGACTTCGACCCCCGGCATATCTATTCGAGAGCCGGCAGCGCTCTTGAAATAGAAGGGCATGAAATTGAGATAGTCGTAGGCGTGGAGCGTGTAGCGGTCAAATTCCACATTGCCTTTG
>JANMVC010000156.1:0-14429 GCA_031392315.1 Pyrinomonadaceae bacterium
GGCGGCGCGGTTAACCTTCGTCCAACGCGTCGTGACCAAAGCAATCTTCGCCGGCTGCGTCAAAAACTTTTCACCCGGATAACGCCGCAAACCCAAGAAGGCTGCGCTTCCCAACAACACTGTTACGACCGCGGCCCCGGCCACGTGCGCGAGCACCAAATCCGTCGGCAGGTGTTTGTCCCACGTTGCCGAATGCCGCAAGGTCGCGCCAATTATCAACTGCACTAAAATCGCCGATGCCGCAATGACGCACAGATAACGCAGCGGCACTCCGCTCTGGTCTTCCACCGTCGGCTGCTCGCGCATCCAACTCGCCGAGGTAAAAACTGCGAGGCTCACCACCGTACAAAAAAATAGCTGAGCCAGCGTGGCGTGGGCCGACGAAACCCACAGCGGCAGCAATAACTTTACGGTCAAACCACCTAATAGCCCCTGAGCAATAACTCCTGCGAGCGCTACCAAGCCCAGCCGGCGCACCCACCGCCGTTGTTCCCGCGCGAAGAGATAAATCACCAGGCCGATGGTCAACAGGCCCACGGTCGTGGCCACCATCCGATGACCGTGCTCCCAAAACAAATTTCCGACCATGTTGACGCCGGTGCGGATTCCCAAAGATTCAATCTTCGGGTGAAAGAAGCCTTCCGTCAGCGGCCAATCAGCCGTCGCCAATCCGGCGTCGTGGCTCGTTACCAGCGCGCCGGCGACGATTAGAAAGAACGTTGCGCCCGCCACGATACAAGCGAACCTATGCAGACCCCGATTCATGTTCTTGATTGCGATACCGATTTGCGATTGGAAGAAGCCTTCGTGGGCTGCCCGTTCTTCCAATCGCAAATCGCAAATCTAAAATCGCAAATCCCCTCAGTGCCTAACCAGCATCGGCAGGTCGAGAGCCGGCATCACCTTCAGACCCGAACTGGCGGAAGCAGTAGCTGCGTCGCCGAAAGCGAAATCAGCCTTGGCAGTTCCATTGGCAGCAACCGTTACTTCCATCGTTTTTTCGGTTCCGTTTGGACCACCCTTTTCATGCCAGGCCGCGATCGTGTATTTGCCGGGAGGCAAACCCTTGATAACGAAGCTGCCATCCTCGCCACTCACGGCAAAGAATGGATGCTTCAAAACGGCAACATAGGATTTCATCCAGGGGTGCTGATTGCACTTAACCGGGATCAGCACTTCAGCGCGCGCAAAGCTCTTCTCGATGGCAGCGGCGCCATTGGGCTGCGTCTGGTTCCATTCGGGATTACTCTTTGGAGTTGGGTGGATGTTGTGCTGGGTTGGGTCGCTGTTCGTGATCGACAACTTCTGATTGACCTGAACGCCCTGCACGTGCGGCACGTAGTGACAGCCTTTTTGATCTAGCTTCGCCGCCGTGCTGGGAGTGGGAAATGTGTAATCACCAACCTTGGTGCCGTCAGCGGTCGCTCCATCTTTCACGTAGACGAAGACGTTGGCGAGTTTACCGTCCTTGACCATCGTGTCTTCAGTCGACAGATTTGGATTAGCAGTGCCGCACGCTGGATCGGCTGAGGTATCTATTTTCTTTGGCGCCGGCGGAGCGCCGTTAAAGGAAATCGCACCGCTGACCGTTCCCTCATCACCCTTGGCCGTGTACGCCTTGCCAGCCGGGCCGTCGGTCTTCGCACCGTCATCCGTTGTTTCCGTTTTCCCGCACGAAGCGCCGAGCGCCAGTAGCGAAAGAATTGTGGTCAGGACAAGCCAGACCTTTATCTGCTTAAACATAATCAGTTCCTCCAGAATTGAATAACTTTAGAATAACTTTATCATGAAGCCTGCGAAGCGGGCGAAAGCATAAAGCCTGGGGCGTAAGCCACAGGGAGAAGCCATCCTCACCATTTATTAGCCCGTGGAACGGGCGATAGCAAACATGCCGCCCATCAATACTGAGATTCCTTCGGCTGTCGCCCGCATTCGCGGGCTCGCAACTTCTTTCGCTTTAACCCTGGGGTTGCGCTTACGCTCCACCCCAGGCTTTATGCTGCCGCCTGCTCCGCAGGCTGAGAGTCTAGAAACCGGAGCCCCGCGCATTCGCCTTCCGAGTCACAGCACGCGCCAAAACAGTTCCCCGCTTGGTCCTGCGATCCCTGCTGGCCGAGGTTGCCGGCTTCGCATCTCGATCGCGTCGCTGGGCGGTCGGGGCCGCGGTGGCCGGTGGCGCCACCGGGGCGGTCGCCAGCAGACGCCGCTGCTCGTCGGGCGTCAGCAAAAGCATGTAACGGACCAGCAACTGCGCATGATCGCTCTGGTATTCATTCGCGCTGGCCGGTGGATTCGGCAGGTTAATCACCCAACGCTCGCCCTCTTTCCTGAAGAGCCCACTGGGCATCGCGGTGCCGGGACTGATCTGAGCTGGATCGAGCAGCCAACGGAACGTCCAATCGGGCTTGAGGCGCTCGCCGGCAAGAAGGAAATTCGGTGCGATTGCTTTCGCGTCGTGTGTCGGGTCGCCTGTGATGTGGCACTTCAAACACGGCGTGCCGGAAGTAAACATCTGGCGTGCTACCAACTTCTCCTGTTCCGTTAATGGCTGGAGCTGTTCCTTAATGTACGGCTCTTGCTGACCGGACAACGCCATGAAGAAGCGGACCAACGTCTGGAGTTCATTCGGCGAAAAATTAAACGTGGGCATGCGCGCTTTCAGATATGGTCGCACGCCGTTGCGATCCGCTCCAGGTTGCGCTTTCAACTTCGCGTCGGAAGGGAGCGCGGGCATCCTGCCCGCATTTTTGCTTTGATCAGCAGTCGGGGATGCGCTCGGGGTTGCAGGCAAGATGCCTGCGCTCCCAGCATTTGCGCTCCCAGCATTGGCCGGCTTGTCGCCACTGAGCGAAGGATCGGTCAAGAAGCGCAGCAGCCAATTTGGATCTACGCGGGCGCCTTCACTGGTTAGCCGGGGCGGCAACAAGTCTTTGCCTTCCGGGGTTTGATAGTAAGGCACATCCATCAGCACCGACTTCTGGCCCACCTGCACTTGATGACAGCCGACGCAGTTGTACTTCTTAATCACCCACCAGCCATTTTGAATGTCCTGGCGTCGCTGGTCCTGCGGATCGAAGAACAGCGAACGCGGCACGTTAGATCCTTCAGTTCCCACGCTACCCAGAAGGAAAGTCGTTAGCGCGGTGCGCCATTCCGGAGTCAGGTATGGCTTCGGCATGCGCAGCTTGTCTTTCGGATCCTTTTCCTTGCCGCGATCGTAGATGGCGGGCTCCGCCAGCTTGTGCTCGAAAAACCCCTTGTGGTTGTACCAGGGCTTTTCCTCATGCTTGGCGCTGGGCGCATGCGCGTCCTCGGCAGGTGCGCGGCCCAGGTTGCGCAGGTCGAGCGGGTCGTGGCCCTTCTCTGCGTCGTGCGTCAGCAGCGCGAAATCCAGACGCTCGATCGGCGTTGCGCCTTCAACCGTCAACTCCTTGCCGATGCGTTGCTCGTCTTCGAAGCCTTTGATTTCATGACAACCGGCGCAGCCATACTGCTTGATCAATGCGCTACCCTGCGCCTTCAGATTCGGATCATCCATGAAGGACGCTTCCGGATAAGAAGGCGGCGACGCCAGCGAGAATAGATACGTGGCAATGTCTCGAGTGTCGCTCTCCGACAAACGGAAGTTTGGCATGACTGTCATGTTCTGAACTTGCAACTCAGCGCCGTCGTTTGGACAACGCGAATTCAGCTCAGTGTCAAAAACATAAGGCTTGCCATGCTTGCTGAAGTCTTCCGGCGTCAGATCGCGCTTCTCTTTCGGGCAATACGGCGCCCAGCGATCGCGCGGGTTGTGAATCCAACGCACGATGTATTCAAAATTTGACTTCTCGCCGACACGCTGTAGGTTGGCGGCAAACGTACCACCCGTCGGGCTCTCGGCGTCGCCGATTGAGTGACAACCCAGACAACCGCGGGTTTCAAAAAGCTCCTGGCCATGCGCGGCGTTTCCACGCGACTGCTGCGCCAACTTACCCTCAAAGCTCTCCTGCCACAGATAAGCGGAGATCGCGCGAATCTGATCCTCAGCATCCTTGTCACGCTCGACGCCGCTCTTGTTGGCCGTTTCGGCAAAACGCCAGAACGTCGGCATCTTTGTGCCGGGTCGGAAGTTCTGCGGGTCTCTTAGCCAGACGGGAATCCACTCCTTGCGCAGCTTGAGTTTGACGTCTTTCAGATTTGGACCAATCTTCTTTTGGTCCTGCATCAGATACTTCGACTGCAAGTTCGCCTGGTCAATTCGCGCCGCAATCAAACTGTTGGAGACACGCAGAGACTCAGCATGGGCCAAAAGCTTCTGCGCCTCGACATCATCCGCTGCCTGGCCCGCAGCTTCTGTATCCTGGCGAATCTGTTTTTCGTTTTGAAGAATCTGATCTTCGAGTTGCGTGGTATTTTGTCGCGTGGCCGACAGCGCGTCACTTTCGCGGTCAAATCCCTCGTAGCGATGGCAGCCAACACAACCGCGCTCATAGAACAAGTCTCGCCCGCGGTTCAGCGTATCAGCGCCCTGAGTGACGCGGTCTTTCGCATGACACTGTTGGCACCCGGCCTCGATGTTTTCCTTTTCGAAGAGCGGCCACAGCCAATACTTGTGGCGGCCATGTCCTTTCACGTCGCTGGTCGTGGCGCGCCCATTTCCCCAGTGACAACCCGAGCAGCCGAAGCGTTCGGGAGTGTGAATTCTAAGCAGTTCCTTGTTGGGATGACTGACAAAAGCGCGCGCCAGACTGTCAGGCTTCTTCCCTGGCCCATCGGGCGCCAGATCGGCAGGTTTCAAATCCAGCGGCTCGCGAATACCCACATGACAAACCTCGCAACGATCGACCACGTTAGCGGAATTCACGCTGATCTGATGACCGAGGATCGAATAATCAAAGTTGTCCATCTTCCGCACCAGACCGTCGATCTGGGTTGGCGTCAAGCCGATCACATGCTGCTTTAGATAATCGTCTCGCTTCTTCGCGAGTTCGGTTGGTTCCTTAAGCAACTCGGCCTTCTTGGCGAGGAGGCTGGCTTTTTCCTCGCGGCGGTCGTTGTAAAACTTCTCGAGCTGCTCGAAATTCATCTTCTGCGTGGTCTTCTTGCCCGAGCCATCAGCATCCGGCAATTCCACTTCATTGACTTCCTGCCGCTTCCGTTCCGCTTCCTTCCGATACTTTTCTTTTGCCGAACCGGCGGCGGTTTCAATGTTGTAACTGATGACGGTCAATCGCCCGCGCTGATTTTGGAAGGGATCGGTTACCGCGTCGATTTGCTTTTGAATCAGCCCGACCTTCTTGTCCACATCAGTCGTTTCAGGTTTGACCTGTTCGAGTGCAGCCTGCGCTTCCGCTTCAAGCTGCTGGTATTCCGCGCTCTCTTTAACTTCCTTCTCGGTCTTTCCAGCCTGGGATTTAATGCTCTTGAGGTAGCGGGTGTAGCGACTGACAAACTGCTGCTGAATCCCCTTCCACGGTCGCTGGCCGAATGCTTCGTCCCAGAGCGCCCACGCCAGAGACACGGTCAACAGCAAGGCGCAGAGCAGCAGGATGCCGCTCGTGGAACGGCTCACGATAGGGTCGTGCGTCGGGGTCTCGGGTTCCTTCTTAACCAGTGAACCAGTTGTCTCAGGAGAGTCAGCCAAGCGACATTTATCCTTCGAGGATTAGTAGGACAGACTTTCTTGTCTGTCCTTTCCTTAACTAACAAATTAACCAAACAACAGGACAGGCAGGAATGCCTGTCCTACTAACTAAACGTTGAACCAGGGTGTCACCCACACATACTTGATGGTGAACACCAGACGCAAAATCAGCTTCACCGGCATCGCCAGCAAAACCGTAATCGCAAAAAACTGAAACGTTGCATACTGGAGAATGCTCGTGCGCGCCAGCAGCTTTTGTTCAAACGCGTCCGGGGTACTCATCCAAAGCCAAATCCGCCGCCAGAAAGGCTGTGAACGATCGATGCGATCCATGCCGCCGCGTGTCAGCAACCAGTGGAAGAGAAGAGCGCCGACAACAAAGAACAGCCCCACCACCACGGCACCGAAAATCGCTTTCAGCACCCACGAACTCGACAACACAGTAAGCCCAGTCATATCGGCCACGATGTCGTGCAAGTCGCGGTTGCGGTCATAGACCACTGCATTGTGATCCCACGTTTGACCGGGCCAGAACCAGATCCAACCCGGGCCACGGATAAATGTGCCTATGACGATCAGCAAAATCCATTGGAGGAAACCGGCGCAAAACATCCACAGCGCAACTCGTCTTTGCTTGATCGTGTAGTAACCGTTTCCCAACGGATTCGAGTCTACGTATGGAAACACCATCAGCCCAACCATGATCAGGCTTGGCATCACCACGCCGGCAATCCACGGATCAAAGTAGACGAGCATCTCCTGCAACCCGAGGAAGTACCACGGCGCTTTTGACGGATTCATCGTCAGGTTGGGATTTGCAGGTTCTTCGAGCGGTGCATTCAGTGTTATCGACCAGACAAATAAAATGACGGTGACGATCACCGCCGCGAGAAATTCGATCCGAACCAGGTAGGGCCAAACGTGGATGTCGCGCGCCCAACCTGGCCGCCACGGCTCGGCCTTGCGGTGATGCGTCTTGGCCAGCTTCGGATCGTTTTCGAGCTCCTCAACCAGCCGGTCGTTTGCCAGCGCCTGCCTGATTCCCAACCAGGTGAAAAACGGCACCAGGAAAAGCATGGCGACAATAGGCACATTGTCAGGAGCTGAGGAGATCTTCCAAAGTTGCTGCCAGTCGTGGACGGTAAACACGGCAAGAACTACGAGGGCGACGATCACTCCCAGCGTTATGAGCCTGCCTTTGGTTAAGCTGAATCTCGCCATACTGTGCTATGTCCGACAAACTTCAGTTTGTCGTACTGCCGAAAAACTAACTCGCCCACCCTAGAAATCGACAAACTGAAGTTTGTCGGACCTAATACAACTTACTTCTTCTTGATCGCTTTCATTTCCGATTCCAGCATCATCGGCGCCGGGCCCGAGATCCCACCATCCTTGCGTATTCGCCAGAAATGCACCGCCATGAAAATCGACGCCACCAGCGGAATCCCAATACAGTGCCAGATGTAGGAACGCAGCAACGCATTGGCGTCAACGATTGAACCGCCCAGGAGTCCAAATCGAACATCATTAAAAGGAGTCATGCCAAGTTGCACGCCAAACGGCCCTTCCGAGCCCAGCATCGGAGTTGCGCGCGCCATGTTCGTTCCCACTGTGACTGCCCAAAAGCCGAGCTGATCGTCAGGCAGCAGATACCCGGTAAACGAAAGCAGGAGCGTCAGCACTAACAAGACGACGCCCACGCACCAGTTAAACTCGCGCGGCCGTTTGTAAGAGCCGGTCAGTACGACGCGAAACATGTGTAGCCAGGTCGTGATGACCATCAGATGCGCAGCCCAACGATGCATGTTCCGCAGCAGCTTGCCGAAGGGGACGTCGTGTTCGAGATAGAGAATGTCGCGAAACGCATCAGCTTTTGTCGGGTGGTAATAGAACATCAGCAGCACACCCGTAAAAGTCAGGACGATAAAAAGGTAAAACGTGATCCCACCCATGCCCCAGGTAAACGCATAGCGCACCGCATCGCGATTAATCTTTGCCGGATGAAGATGAAGGAAAACGTTGGAAAGAATTGCCAGCGAACGATTGCGCGGATCTGAACGATCGTGAGAGACGCGGAAGATCGATTTCCAAAGTTGCGTATCCTGCGGGTCTTTGTAAGTCTTGGCTTCCTCAACCGCTCGTTCTTTGAGGGCAGCTCCGCCTTCACGCACTTTGGCGATCAAACTAGTGCCGGGCTTCTCTTCGCCCGCTAGTTGTCCAGTCTCTTTTTGGTCAGGACGTTCTGTATCCATAAAAAAGAGCCCTTGCTTACGCACGGGCTTTCGCTAAACAACTCACAGCGGGATAAATGCGCCAGGCTCATCAAACTTATTCGCCTCGCCCTTCGGCCACGCGTAGAGCCTCGCTAAATCGACCCGAATTTGGCCTTCCGCATCGAGTTCCACATGGGCCCGGTCCATGGGCCGCGGTGCCGGACCTTCAAAGTTTACGCCCTCGCTATCGTAGCCGCTGCCATGACAGGGACACTTAAACTTATTTTCGCTGGCCTTCCAATCAGGCGTGCACCCGAGATGTGTGCAACGCGCATAGATCACAAACAAGCGGTCGGAAGTGCGGGTAACCCAGATGCGATATTGTTGCTGCCACTTTGTGTCGACGCCGAGCGCGTAGTCGCCCGGAGCGCCAATGCGAAACGTGCTGGATGGTTCAAGAATTGAGCGCGGCAGGAAAAACCGCACGAACATGAGAAAGTAAACCGTCAGACTGCCGGCAATCGCTGACCAGACGATGCGCCGTCGCATCTTGTTAACGGGAGGATCTGGCACGCTTTCAACCAGCGAGCCTACGGGCTTTGCGACCGCCCGCGCGGTTGGCGCAGCGACGGCTGTCTTCGGCGGCGCCGGTTTTGCCGCCGGCGGCGTACCGGCTGGAGTCTCAACTTGCGGAGACGCTGGCTCTTGATCCGTCGGACTATCCACTAAGATCGAATCCTCCGTGAGCAAAACTCAGAAAATACACTTCAACGTCGCAGTGGAGTGGAAACTATACAACTCCCCGCATTGCAGGGAACCACTCTCTCTGCTCTGAACGACTTATTCGTTTATACATGAAGAGCGCCGCGCAAATAAATTCGTATAATCGGGCTCGGTGCGCACATTTATACCCTGATTCCCAATTTACTGGCAAGAAGTTTTATATTTTGACCTTATGAGACTCGCGGACAGCGGACGCGGAGCGCCTTGGGAATGATTTGAAACGTCGCCGGAAGAAACCCCGGCAGCTCACCGTCTACTTCGATCTGAACAACTTCATTCCTATCCAGCGGCCTGGCCTTTATCTTCCTGGCGAGGACGTGGCCCACTTCAGACATGCTCAAATGTGCGCCCAAATAAATACGAGGTGCGTTTGCCATTATCCTCGCGGCGCCCAGGTCGCCGATACTAACCACGTCAAATTTTCCGTCACTCAGCTTTGCATCCGGCGCGATTTTCATGCCGCCACCGAAGTAGCGCGCGTTGGCGATGCAAATATTCGCAACCGTCATGTGTCGCGCTGGGTCGTCATCGAGTTGGACGACAACTCGAGTGGCTCCAGTCTTCATGGCTGCCTCAGCCATCGCTACACCAAACTTGACCCGCCCGCTTAACCACTTCGGTGCTTTTGCCGGCAGCCAGCTCGGCCCAGTTCCTTTCACTCGCCCGATCACCTCGGCGCTCATCCCAAAGGAAGCGACGCCGACAAAATAGCGCGACTCGGATGCGCCTGCTTCGCTTATGAAGGTGACTTTGCCAACATCTATTTCGCGAGTCCGCCCGTTACCAAGAATTCTGGCCGCATCGCTGGATCGCGTCGGTATGCCAATCGTCCTGCGAAAATCGCCGCCCGTGCCGCTCGGCAGTATTCCCAACTCCGCGCCCGTCCCTGCCGCCAGAATTCCATTTGCCACTTCTGAGATCGTTCCGTCGCCGCCGCAGGCCACAATCAGCTTCGCACCTTTGCGCGCAGCTTCCGCCGCCAGCTCAATTCCCTCACCTTCACCACGCGTGAACACCAGATTGAAGGCCCCGACATGCGTGGCGAGATCGCTGGCAATCCGTGGCCAGGCATCGCGCGTTGCACCGCCACCGGATTCAGGATTGATGATGACTACGGGCAATGACATTTCTCTGCGAGTCCTTCGAGCGACGCCGACGCATCGCAGTTGGTCTAGATTACGGTAGTGAAGTCTGAGCCGGCCCATCTCCATCTTGAGCCGCCCACTTCTGCCTGTCTTGTTCGCCAAGCTCCGCGATCTTAGTCATGACAAAGTCGGAGATCTCTTTATACGTGCGTATTCGATCCGGCTTGGCCAGGTACGCAGTCAAGTCGATTTGGGGGCCGAAGTAAATCCGAATCTGCTCACCGCCTCTCCAGTTTCCCATCACCTGCTTGGGCAGATCATTTCCCAGTCCGGTTATGAAAACTGGGATAACCTGCGGGGCCGCGTCTTTGATTAGTTTCCCGACACCCGGCTGAGCAGGCAAATAAGAATAAGGATCAGAGCCTTTGTTGCGTGTGCCCTCGGGATGGAAGCCAATCACATTTCCAGCGCCGTTTCGGCAGATCTCGCTAAGTAGACGCACCGAGTATTTATCAAACTCACGCTTCTCAATCATCGGCTTCTCACCTGATGCGAAGAATGGCGGATACATCGACCACCAACCCATCACCAGATTCACAAACAGACCCAGCGGCGATTCGTAGAAGAAGCGGCCGCGTACCGGAAAGAAAAGCTGCTTGCGCCACGACGTGTTGCGGAATAGCGCCGTGGAGACCACATACATATCAAAAAACGATCGGTGATTTGCGACCAAAAGAATCGGACGATCGCGGGAGACGGCCTCGATGTTTTCGAGACCGTAGATGTTCATGATGTTGTAAGTGGCGAAATGAATCCAGCCGGCGCCAAAAACGCTCTGGCACCAGGTCCAAAAACGTTTCCAAGCGCCCTGGTTCATCCGGCGAACGAAGCGAAATGCGAAACGCTCGAATCCACTCAACACCGCAAACTCTTCGGGGGATGGTTCCAAAGGATGTCCAAAGTCCAGAGTCCCAGGTCCAAGGTCTGCTTTTCCGCGAATCGAGTCGTCCTCGGCGACAACTTTCGGTTCGGGACTTTGGACTTTAGACATTGGGCTTTGGACTATGGACTACTGATTATTCGACGGCGAAGTATTTCGCTTCCGGGTGATGAGCGATGATCGCGGAAGTGGATTGCTCGGGTTCGAGTTGAAACTCTTCAGTCAGTTGAACTCCGATGCGCGACGGGTCGAGCAACTCAACCAGCTTTGTTTGGTCTTCGAGATTTGGACACGCCGGATACCCGAAGCTAAAACGCGAACCCTGATACTGCTGGCGAAACAGTTTTCTCACATCGTCGGCATCGTCATGAGCGATGCCCAGCTCTTCGCGAATGCGTTTGTGCCAGAGTTCAGCCAGGGCTTCAGCACTTTCAACGCTGAGACCATGAAAGTAAAGATACTCCGCATAGTTGTCCGACTTAAATAATTCCTGCGAATATTCACTCGCCCGACTGCCCATCGTCACCAGATGGAAAGCAACCGTATCCATTCTTTCCGATTCTTTCGAGGCAAAGAAATCAGCGAGGCACAAATTCTTTCCCGTGGTCAACGGTTGGCGCGGAAACGTAAATCGCATCCGCTCCGTCTTTTCATCTTCTTCGTAAATAATTAGATCGTTGCCCGACGACTGCGCGGGAAAATAACCATAAACAACCCGCGGATGCAGAAGTTGCTCGCGTTTGCTTCGCTCCTTCAGATCTTCATAGATCGGCCTGACTTTATCTTTGACCAACGCCTCATATTCATTCACGGGCCGGCGCCCCTGCTTGAATTGCCACTGGCCTTTAAATAAAGCGGTTTCGTTTACGAACGCGAAGACATCATCAAGCGAGATGTCTTCGACAACTCGCGAGCCGTAAAACGGCGGACGCGGAATCAACACATCCGAACGCACTTGAGAACGCGTCGTATGCGTTGTGTCACCGGAAGCTTTTGCAGCCCCGCGCGGCTTGACGGCTTTGCCGATGCCGAGTTTCGCTTCTTCACCGACCCGGTCTTCGATATCTTCGACAGCTTCGTCGTTCCCTGACGATGCCGCAGCCGCCCTGGCGAGGTCATTTGCGATCACGTCAACGCCCGCTCCGCTTACCAGCTTGTCCATCGTGTGTAAACCGGCAAATGCGTCGCCCGCATAAAAGAGTGTTCCTTTATAGATGGACTTCAAATCCTCGTCGACGTAGCGACGCGTGAGCGCAGCGCCGCCAAGAATCACCGGAACGGTAACGCCGCGCTCGTTCATGAGTTCGAGGTTGTCTTTCATGATCAGCGTAGATTTCACCAGCAACCCGCTCATGCCAATCGCGTCGGCCCGGTGCTCTTCGTGCGCTAACAAGATGTTGTCGATCGTCTGCTTGATACCGAGGTTAATGACTTTGTAACCGTTGTTGGTAAGAATGATGTCAACGAGATTCTTGCCAATGTCGTGGACATCGCCCTTGACGGTCGCCAGCACCAGCGTCCCCTTCGCGGTGGCGCCGCCCTTCTTCTCCATAAACGGTTCCAGAAAACGCACGGCCGCTTTCATCGCTTCCGCCGACTGCAACACAAACGGCAACTGCATCTGACCGCTGCCGAAGAGGTCGCCAACCACTTTCATTCCATCGAGCAAGATATTATTGATGATGTCCAACGCCGGATGCGTTTCGAGTGCGGACTTCAACTCGGCTTCGAGACCAATCTTTTCGCCGTCGATGATGTGGTTCTTCAAACGCTCTTCAACCGTCGCGCCCTTCGATTCCTTCTTAGCGGCCTTAGCTTTGACGTTTTCAAAGAGCGTGGTGAACTGCGTCAGCGGATCGTAAGTGCAAACGTCACCGTCAAACTCGCGCCGGTCGTAGATCAGATCGCGCGCGACTTTCAGTTCCTGCTCGCCAATGCGATTGAGTGGTTCGATCTTACTGGCGTTGACGATTGCAGCATCGAGCCCAGCCTCGACGGCATCGTGAAGAAAGACCGAGTTGAGCACGACTCGCGAAGCGGGATTGAGACCAAACGAGATATTTGAAACACCAAGAATTGTGAAGCATCCCGGCAGCTCTTGCTTGATCCGGCGAATCCCTTCGATCGTTTCCAGCGCATTCCGGCGATCCTCTTCGATACCTGTCGAAATCGGCAGCGCCAGCGGATCAAAGAAGATATCGCTCGCCGGCAGACCGAGTTCGCCTGTAGCCTGTTCGTAAGCGCGCTTGGCAATTGCAAACTTTCCGTCCGCCGTGCGCGCCATTCCCTCTTCATCGATGGTGCCGATGACCACGCTGGCGCCATAGCGTTGGGCCAGATCAATGACCTTCGCAAAACGCGGCGGGCCGTCCTCGTAATTTGTCGAGTTGAGAATGCTCTTGCCGCCGGCGTGTTGGAGCCCGGCTTCCATCTTCTCCCATTCGGTCGAGTCAAACATCAGCGGCAGCTTAATGTTTGTAACCAAACGCGAAGCCAGTTCGTGCATGTCAGCTTCGCCGTTGCGGCCAACGAAGTCGACGTTAACGTCGAGAATATGTGCGCCTTCGCGCTCCTGTTCTTTGGCCAGCGCGACCAGGCCATCCCAGTTTTCGGCGTTGAGCAGGTCCCGCATCTTCTTCGAGCCGCTGGCGTTCACCCGCTCGCCGACGATTAGTAACGACGCGTCCTGCACATAAGGCTGTTGGAAATAAATCGATGATGCTGCGGGCACGAGTTTGGCATCACGCGCTTTCGGTGTAATTCGCTGCATCGCTTCGACGACCAGCTTTAAGTGCGCCGGTGTGGTGCCGCAGCAGCCGCCGACGATGTTCACGCCGAAGTCGCTGGCGAAATGCACCACCTGAGCTGTGAAAGTTTCCGGCGTCTCGTCGTAATGCATCTGGCCGTCAACTACTGAAGGCAAGCCAGCGTTGGGCAGAACGGAAACGGGCAGCGGCGCATTCTCGCAAAGGTAGCGGATGCTTTCCGTCATGTGACGTGGGCCGGTGCCGCAGTTCATGCCGATCACGTCGACTGGAAACGGCGCGAGGGCCGTCAACGCTGCGCCAATCTCAGTGCCATTGAGCATTGTGCCGAAGATTTCGATCGTAACCTGCGCGATGACGGGCACGCGCACGCGGTGCTGCTTGAAGTGTTCAAAGATCGCCGAGAGCGCAGCTTTCGTTTGCAGGAGGTCCTGACACGTTTCGACGATTAGCAGATCGACGCCACCATCGATCAGCCCGCGCACCTGTTCAGCATAAGCCGCCTTGAGTTTAGGGAACGTGATGTGGCCCAAGGTCGGCAGCTTGCGCCCCGGCCCCATAGAACCCGCAACCCAACGCGGTTGGTTTTTGGTTGAGTAGTCGGCCGCCACGCGCTTCGCGAGACGCGCGGCCATCAGGTTCATCTCGTGCGCCTTGTCGCCAATGCCGTATTCTTCGAAGTCGAGGGCTGTGCCATTGAAAGAATTCGTTTCGACAACGTCGCAGCCAGCTTCAAGAAAAGCTGAATGAACATTTTCAACGGCATCGGGGCGAGTGACGAGCAGGTTTTCGTTGCAACCTTCGAAGCGCAGGCCGCCGAAATCATCGAGGGTGAGATTCTGGACCTGGAGGCTAGTGCCCATCGCGCCGTCAAAGACGACGATGCGTTCCTTTAATGTGTCGAGAAAGCCAGACATTAGCGGTAAATAGTAAATGGTAAATAGTGAATGGTGGGTTTGGCGAACGGCTCTATTTACTATTCACCATTTACCATTTACCAAGACGAAAGCCCCGCGC
>JANMVC010000108.1:0-3044 GCA_031392315.1 Pyrinomonadaceae bacterium
GCTGCTGGTGCAGCAACTGGAAGGCAGTCCGCTATTCATCAACGCTTTGTTGGAATCCGCACGCGCGAAAAGCATCTCGCTGGATTCCTATCTCGCCTGCGAACGGTTATATGTGGACGAAGTTATGGGCGGACGGCTCAACCGCTATTTTGCCGCGACGCTTGAACGTGTCGCGCCCGACCCTGATACACGCCGCGCACTGGTTCGGCTCCTTTGCGAATCAACTACTCCGACGTCCTCTGCGGCGATGAAGACCGCATCGTTTGAGACCTGGTGTAAACGACTGGCGCTCGAGGCTGAGGAAGTTGACAGCATTCTGCATCGGCTGCACATCCAGGAATTGATTAACTGGGACGGCGACACCATTCGTGTTGAAGGTGGGCCCGAAGCGTGGAAGGACTATTTACGAAGCAGGTTTCGACTGGATGCGCTGCGCGAGCCGCGCGCGTTGGTCTTCGCCGAGTTGATGGCTTCAGCCTTGAAGCGCGCGCCGGAAAAAATTGCGCGCCATTACCGGCGCGGCGCGAGCTTAAACCTCCGCGAACTGCTTTCGCGCTTCAATTCGCAGCGGGTTCCATCGCAGCTGTTTGATTTCTCTGAATTTTCCGAGCTTTACAAAGCCGCGGACACGTCGGAGGTTGTTGCCGGTCTCGAAGAAGACACCCGGCTGATAAAACTTCCCCAGGTGTTTCACGCCACGAGCGCGGCGTCGTTTAATCCGGAGCTGCGCCAGTTTATTGAAGACGAGAGTTGTGCTGTGGCCCATGCGTTTGACGGCGCTACCTACACTGACGCGAACGAAGTCGTTTGGCTGGTCGCCAGGATGGAGAGCAAGCTCGCAGCGGATGCGCAGTTGACCGGGCAATGGCTTGAGCGTCTGGAGTCTGTGGCCCGTCGGCGCGCATTCCTGCGTTGTCAGATCTGGTTAATCGCGAACGAGGGCTTTGACGCTGAGGCCAGCGCCTTGCTGCGCGACCACGGTGCCTATGGATCGAGTCAGCAGCAGTTTGACTTGTTAAGCGCGCGGCTGAGCGAAGGTGAAGGACGGGTGGTTCAGGCTGATGCGGCGGATGAGTTTGCTCTGGTGTTGCCGATGGGTAGCGACAGTGAGCTGATGGCGGCTGGCATTGTCGAGCAGCTTGCGCGGCGCGCACAGTTCACGACGGAGGCGATTAACCAGATCAAGACCGCGATTGTTGAGGCCTGCATCAATGCCTCGGAGCACAGTTTAAGTCCCGACCGCAAGATTTATCAGCGCTTTCGCGTCGAAGATGATAAATTGGTCATTACTGTGGCGAGTAGAGGCATTGTGCCTCCGAATATTGATATCGGTTCGCTCGCGCGGGCTGAGTCTGAAGCAGCCGGCGATGATGCTGGTGAGTTTGGCAACGCGGCAGAACAACGTCGAGGTTGGGGACTCAAACTAATCCAGACCTTGATGGATGAAGTCGAGTTTGAACGCGTGGACGAAGGCACCAGCTTGCGGATGACCAAATACCTGCGCAAGAAAGCGTAACGCAAACTGTTAGTTTGCGGTTTGGTTCCGATCAAGAGTCTCAGTCTAACGGTACCCGTTAGTTGCACTACGCGTTGCCCGGATGAAAACGCAAACTAACAGTTTGCGTTACAATTGCCGGCGCGAACAGAAGGGAAGCATTCGATTTGGCAGAGCCGCTTACATCAAACATTCGTTCACACATCGTCGGCACAACCGCCGTCGTTTACGCGAGCGACTACTTGAACAAACTAACCGGCGAAAGAATTGAGCGCGAGTGCCGAAAGCAACTCGATTCCGGTTGCCGCACCCTGGTGATCGATTTTAGCGATACCGGCATCGTCAACAGCATCGCTGTTTCCATTCTGCTCGGCATTATCGACATTGCGGAGAAGCGCGAGGCGCAGGTCGTGTTCTCAGACGTCAACGACCAAACCGTGCAGCTATTCGAGATGCTCGGCGTAAGCAAGCACGTGGTGCTGGCGAAGGACGAGCAGGAAGCCCTCAATCTTTCGACGCCCCCGACCCAAACCCAGTCGATGAGTCACTGATATTGATTAGAACTATGGAGCTGTGGGTCAGAGACGTGCGACCTCTCATTCACACCGCGGCTTTAGCCCGGTGATAACAAGCGGCGAGCCGAATCGAGAAACCGTTTCAACGGTTTCCGCTTCGGAGATTGCAGTAGTCAGGGAAACCGTTAAAACGGTTCATTGTTTTTTTTTGCGGCCGAGGTCACCGGGCTGAAGCCACGGTGTGAATGAGTACGCCGTTCGTTTCTGCCAGCAATTGCCAGTTTCTCCTCCTATGGAATCCAATACCCAAAAACTAATTCACTCCTTCAGCGCGTTAGCTGACCTCGGCCAGGAGATTGCCGACTCAGGCGACTTCATCGAGATGGTGCGCACGTCGCTCCATCTGCTGCTGGGCACAATCGGAATCCGGCGCGGAGCCGTAGTGGAATGTCTGATTCACCGCGAAGAAACTAACACGCTCGCGCTCTGGGGCCTGGGCGAAGACTACCAGGCGCATTTGATTGTGGATGAAGCCGATCGAAATGCTTTGCTTGATTTATCTGAAGGCGCGATCAGGATCGAAGCGGTGCCTGGGAACGAAACATCTGCGCTGGCCACGTTTCTCGCGCGGCATGGCGAAGAGCTTCGCAGCCAGGGAATTGAGCTAATTGTTCCCACCGTCGTCCGCGGCGCCGTCACCGGCCTGGTACTGCTGGGGCGCAAAGCGAGTGACGAAGCGTTCACGCCGGAAGATATCGAAGTGGTCCGCGCGATGGTGCGTCATATCGGCGTCGGCATTCACACGCATCGCTTGCTCGGCTATGTTAAGCAACGCGCCTAATAAAACGAGCGACTCTATCAGGACCTGCGCGCTATCTATCGCGACACAGTGCGCGCTTTTGCCGCCGCCATCGATGTGAAAGACACTTACACACAATGGCTTTCAGAAAGCGTCTGCAATTACAGCGAGATCATCGCGGGCGATATGGGTTGGGGCGAGAACGAAGTGGAAGGGATTGCCATCGCGGGCTATC
>JANMVC010000172.1:0-4370 GCA_031392315.1 Pyrinomonadaceae bacterium
GTCACATGAGCCGCCTGCATATCGATCACACCGATCTGGTCCGTTTTGCCGAGGACAAGGTTAACCTGCCACGCGACAAGGCGGAGGAATACCGCGCGCAGGCGCGCCGACTGCGTGAGAAGCTTGAAGGTTATCTTGTGGAGCATCCTGATTTCACCCTCAAGAAAATGCTTCTCTCAGGCAGCTTGGCCAAAGGCACAGCACTGCGCTCTCTAAACGACATTGATGTTGCCTGTTACATAAGTGGTGCGGCAGCACCGAGTGACGTAACTGCTTTGCTTGAATACCTAGCCGAGCGATTGCGGAAAGCCTTTCCAAATTTCAGTCCCGACCAAGTCCAGTCGCAGACCTACAGCGTCACGGTCTCTTTCAAGGGATCAGGTTTGGATGTAGATGTCGTGCCGATTCTCTACGATGGCGACCCACAATGGTTTGGCAACCTTGTAAGCCAGGAGGACGGCTCGTTTCTCAAAACCAGCATTCCTCTTCATTTGGAGTTTGCCGCAAAGCGCAAAGCAGCACAGCCAGTGCACTTCGCCCAAGTTGTCAGGCTTGTGAAGTATTGGACGCGAATGATGAAGCGTGAACGCGAAGGATTCCGCTTCAAGTCCTTCATGGTGGAAATGGTTCTTGCGCACCTTCAGGATGAAGGTGCTGATTTTTCTGACTACCCTGAGGCATTGCAGCACTTTTTCACCTACATAGCCCGCAGCAATTTCCGCGAGCGCATCATGTTTTCTGACTATTACAAGACTTCTACTGTCGGTGGGTTTACTGAGCCCGTACAAATTATAGATCCGGTGAATGCGCAGAACAATGTTAGCCGTCTTTACACAGCGCAAGAAGCAGATGCGATTGTAGATGCAGCTCTTGACGCTGGGGATGCTATTGATGGAGCGTTGGCTGCCCCGACAAAGCAGGAAACAATCTACTACTGGCAGAAAATTTTTGGTTCATCCTTTCAAGTATGAGGGCGCAATGACGCAGAGCTACACCATTTCAGAAACCGTGACTTTCACCGCCACTCACGCCACGCATATGGCGGCGAAAGTCGCCACCGACCTGAAACGTATGCAGCGCCTATACGGCGCACCGAGTGATATCTCCATCGCCAATTACGAAACCGAGGCAATAGCCCTTATGAAGGCTGGATACCTGGGAACCGTTGCCTATGGCTACCGTCGGAATAATGACTGGATAGAACCAACTTTGCGTTACACGGCGCAGGAGTTGGCCGGAACTGCTGCCAACGATGATGACCCGGGACGTGTTAGACCAGGTGCCGATATCGTAGGCGCCACTTTTTACTCTTACTTGACTTATAGCGCGGCTTGGGACGGTCTGACGGCTGCTGAACAGGAATCCTTCAAGCAAACCCTACCGCATTACCGGGGCGGTGCGCCGGAGCCGGGCGTCGTTGGTTATTTTAGCGACGACCGCACCTATTCTTCCGGTGGCCGTGCTCTCAATCGTGCAAGTGTGAGGAATTGGTAATGAACGCAAGACAAGGGCCGGACGAGTTTTTTGAACGACGGATCACTTACCCCGATTTCGGGCCGCGTGACCGTTTAGCGCGACTCGTTGGCTTGGATGACCACAAGGCGCGGCTAACGAAGA
Source organism: Pyrinomonadaceae bacterium (assembly GCA_031392315.1). Taxonomy (GTDB): domain Bacteria; phylum Acidobacteriota; class Blastocatellia; order Pyrinomonadales; family Pyrinomonadaceae; genus PSRF01. The sequence continues at coordinate 1,618 of JANMVC010000172.1, forward strand.
TATTGGCATTGCTCGTTAACCCGGCAGGTCTTGAGACGTGGTCACGCAAGCATCACCCGAAAATGAACGGCCTTCTGACGACAGTACTCCGACGCCCACCGCTCGTTGTGCTGGCCGGCGACGTGGGCTCCGGCAAGACAGAACTTGCCGAAACCATCGGCGACGCCGTCGCGCGGCAGGAAGGTATCGAGCTGACGCTTCTGCCGCTCAGCCTCTCTACTCGCGGGCAAGGTCGAGTTGGAGAAATGACGCAGCTCCTATCTTCGGCTTTTGACTATGCAATCACCGAGGCCGGCAAGCTGAAGAGCAATACGGGCAAGGCGCGGGGTGGGATTATTTTGCTCGTCGATGAGGCGGATGCGCTCGCACAGTCGCGCGAGAACACGCAAATGCACCATGAAGACCGCGCGGGCGTAAATGCATTTATCCGAGGCATCGATCGGATTGCCAACGCCGCGCTTCCGGCTGCCGTCATCATGTGCACCAACAGGCTCAGTGCGCTCGATCCCGCTGTCAAACGGCGAGCCGCCGACATTCTTTCGTTTGGACGCCCGGATGAGGCGCAGAGGCGTGCAATTCTGTCGAGTTCTCTCAGCGAGATGGGTTTCTCGTCTGCGGATGTGGAAAGACTGGTGGTGGTAACCGGGGCGCGGCCAGATCAGGCTTACGGATTCACCTTCTCTGACCTTACCCAGCGCTTGTTGCCAGGAATTGTTCTAGATGCCTATCCCACTTCGGCTGTCCGCCCTAAACGAGCCCTTGAAGTGGCATCAGCAATGATCGCAACGCCACCGTTCCAGGAGGGGCGCGCATCATGAACTGGTCCCTTTCGCAGCTTCTCGATGGCTTGCACCAAGATCTCCAGCAGCGCTTGGAATTGTCCCGTAAGAGTTTTGCTCATCCGGTGGCAAAGGGTGATGCGAGTGAGAAAGCGTGGCTTGAGTTACTGCAGACCTACCTCCCGGAGCGCTACCAAGCAGAAACCGCACATGTGGTTGATAGCTTGGGCTCTTTCAGTGAGCAGATCGACATTGTGGTTTTTGACCGCCAATATTCGCCCTTCATTTTTAATTACCAAGGTCAAAAAATTATTCCTGCAGAAAGCGTGTATGCGGCCTTTGAAGCCAAGCAGTCAATTGATGCAGATCAGGTCGAGTATGCGCAGAAGAAGGTCGCCAGTGTTCGCCGCCTTCATCGAACAAGTCTTCCGATCCCGCACGCCGGCGGCACATTCCCTCCAAAGCCACTGATTCCGATTCTCGGTGGCATTCTGACGTTTGAGAGCGAGTGGAGTCCGGCATTGGGTCAGCCGCTGCGCAGTGCTTTAATATCGGGGAATGCCGAGCAGAGGCTGAACCTCGGTTGCATCGCGGCCCATGGCAATTTTCAGTATGATAGTGCAGCGGAGGAGTATGAGATTGTGATGGGCGGAAGGCCGGCGACGGCATTTCTTTTCAAGTTGATATCCACACTTCAGTACAGCGGCACCGTCCCTATGATTGACGTGCAAGCTTATGCCCAGTGGCTGACGAAGTAGCACATCGACTCCACTGCATGCGTAGGGCTGGAAAACCTGAGTGTGCTCAATTTCGCGGTCTATTGGACTTTTCATGGCTTTTCCAATTGAGAAAATTGGTAGTTTGCGGCGAAGACCTCCATTGAGTTGAACGTTGCGGTTGGCTGACAGCATTATGATGGAAGCACTCAAGCTGCTACTTTGAAGAAACCCGCAATTACCGAAGTTTCATTCAGGCACCGTTGTCGTTTTATTCTTAGGTGGGTCTGAAATGGGCTCTGTGCGATACACTGATGGAAGATTCACCGGTTGGTAGCTACTATTGCTTTCTTGATGTTTGAGGACGGAACCGTGGATGTAGGCGCCAAGACCAACAAGCCGCGGCTCTGCGTTTGGAATGTAGAATCCGAGCCAAGTCTTCCTGGATGGCCAATCCCTGTACTTCGCCTTTTTAGGCAGCTTTTCGAGAAGTCGCCATGCACCTCGTAGAGACCTATGCGGATCAGCTGCGAAGTCCGGACCAACATACTCAAATGGGCTACCTTTACGCTTAAACCCCCAGGCAAGTTGATTGATTGCTTGCGTGTTGAACGCCAAGCCTTGATTTCGTGCTTCTTCTATCATCCAAAGCAAGGGGTATTTTGACAATCCGCTTTCACGCTCTGGATAGCCGCCACCGACATCAGCGTGAACACCGGGAAACCATACCTGCTTCGCGTCCTGAGGTTCGGAGTTGTTCGTTCTGCTAAACCTGTTGTTCATGAACACCTGATCGGGTTCCCATGGTTCCAATCTAAACATCCTGCGCCTCTCGTCGAGCGCATTGGCTTGCCGAAAAACCTTCACGCTAGGATTCCTGCGAGTGTAGGGCAACGTTTGAAGGCTAAATGTGTAAAATCGATCAGGTCTTGGTACAATCACACTAGCAACAGTGTCCCAGACTCCTAGAAACTGAATGGTGGGCCAACGTGTTGAAACAATCCGCGCGAACTGGGTAGCGCGGTCGTCTTTTGTCTGTATCAGTTCGTCATCGCTTTCAGTTGACTGCTTGTAAGCTGTCAGGGCAGCTCCACTCAAGTTGAGTTGCTGTGGGTGCAGTAGACCTATTTTGTGGATTAGTGTTGCCTTGTTCAGCATGCTGGGTAATATATCATCCGGTGACGGTTGACACAAGTTATACTTCACACAAAGTTGTCATCTAGTGACGGTTGGTGGTTGTCGGTTCTAATTACGAGAG
>JANMVC010000175.1:0-6045 GCA_031392315.1 Pyrinomonadaceae bacterium
CAAGGCTGCCTGGTATTCACCGGCGAGCGTGGCAACCTCGGCAAAAGCTAACTGAGCACGCGCGAGTTCATACGGATCGTTTAGTTCCCTGGCTAATGCTAACGCTTCCCCGGCTGTGCGTTTACCTGCGGCGGTCGACCCACTGTTCGACTCGGCCAGGCCAATCACGATCCGGGCGCCGGTCGCGATGTTCTTAAATTCAGTTCCCGCACCTGTAAACGCTTTCTCCGCGGCGCTCCGTGCATTCGCGAAGTTCTGCTCGCCCAGCGCGATTTCCGCCTGGGTAAGCTGTACTTCAAGTGCGAGTCGCCTGATTTCGCCCCCGGGCTTTTCGGCAATTGTCGCCGCCTGGGCCAGCAGCGTTCGCGCTTCTTCGAAACGTCCCAATCTTGCCAAAACGTCGCCGCGGCGAGCCAGGTTGTAACCCATGCTGCGCTGGATTCCCTGAGTGCTGTAGATGGAATACGCCTGGTTCAGATGATCGAGCGCTTCGGTAAATTTTTCCTGACGGGCCAGAGTTGAGCCACGTTCGGCATGGGCCAACGCAATCAGCGACTGATCCTTTAGTTCCACAGCCAGCCGCAAAAGTTCGTTCTGGCTTTTGTCTACTGCGGCGTAGTCTCCTTTCTGGAAGTTGATCCGAGCGAGCAACGCCAAACAGGAAAATGTTTCCGAGCGATACCCACCCTGCTGATAAAAACTCAAGGCGGGCTCGAGATATTGCACCGCTTCGTCTGGCTTGTTTTGCTGCTGGCGCAAACTTGCGAGGCCTACGCGCGCCCTTGCTTCGTTGCGTCGCGCTTTGGCTCGCTGGGCCAGCCCCAGCGCCTGGCCTAAATATTTTTCGGCCTCGCCCTGCTTACCCCGAACCAAAAAGGAGTTTCCCATGTCAACCAGGCCGCGCGTGCTGAGATTCTCCATGCCGTTTTTCTGCGCCATGTCGACGGCTGCCTGAGCCAACTCTGTCGAGCGCGCCGCTTCGCCGGCATCAAAAGCTACGCTCGAGAGTTGCAGCAGGATCTTAATGCTTTGCGATTTGTTATCGTTCGCGTTTGCCAGAGCCAACGCCTGTTCCAGTTGGGTCCGCGCCTCGGCCAGGTTGTTGCGCTTGTTGTAGAGCGCGCCGCGCTGGAACATTACTTCCGCACGACCTTCCCCATTTCCCAACGCCTGGTAGATCGACTGCGCCTGGGCAAACGAGGCGAGGGCTGCATCGAGTTCGGCCTGTTGGCCATGGAGGATCCCCAATCGCAGATGCGCGGTTGCATACTGCGTGTTTAGTTTGCCCGCTTCCGTGTAACTCTGGATTGCTGCCTTGGCATCGTTGTTGTTTTCGTAAGCGCGACCCAAATCGACCAGCACGTAGGCCTTCTCGGCATAAGGAATCTGCCTGACAATTTGTTCATATAGCTCGACGGCCTTCGCAAAATCATGACGCGCGGTGGCGGTGATGGCGTCGAGTTGCAATGCGTCGATGCGAGGCAACGTAGCGCGCCCGGCGCTGTTCACTCGCAGCAGTTCATCCTTCGCCTGATCAATGTAATCCAACTCGGTGAGCGCCTCAGCCAGGCGTCCGTGGGCCAGTAGAAACGCGTCGTCAGCGCTAATCGCTTTCTGCAGGGCCTGGCTGGCTTGATAGTAAGCGCCGTCGCGCAGCGCGGCGGTTCCAATTTCATACCATCGCTGCGCCTCAGCCGGGGGGGTATGCGGCGTGGCGCGGGTTAACCACCACGCGAGCGCGCCCACGGCAATCAGTCCCACCACGCCGAGCAGGATGTATGAAATGGGAATGCGTGGCCGTTGCAGGATTTGAGAAAGGTTGTTGAGCGTCCTGCTGTGGCCGGTGACGACGGACGGAGAAGTTTTTCTGATCAATGTCTGGCCGGACGTTTCCTCCAAACTTTCCTTGACTGCATTCAGATCCGCAATCAACTCAGTCGCCGACTGATAACGCCGGGCGGTCTTTTTCGAAAGGGCTTTGAGCGTAATGAAGTCGAGTTGCGGCGGCACTGCCGGATTGCTTTTCGAAGGCGCCGGAGGCTCCACATGAAGCACGTTGGCGGCGATCTCGATAAAACTGTTCCCGGCGAATGGCGTGCGGCCAGTGATCGTTTCGTAAAGCAGCGTGCCGAGGGAAAATAGATCGCTGCGGCCGTCAATGGCGCTGCCGGTGGCCTGCTCAGGCGAGAGATACGCCGGCGTACCCAGCACAACTCCGCTGCGTGTTTCAGTCGAGAGCAGGGTTTGGGCTTCCGGTTCAGAACTGAGGACATGGTCGCGGCCAAGCTGTTTTGCTAACCCAAAATCTAGCACCTTCACTTGTCCACGATCGTCGATCATGATGTTGGAAGGCTTGATGTCGCGGTGGACCACACCGCGCGCGTGAGCTTCAACCAACGCTTCCGCCACTTCACAAACGATTTCCACTGCTCGCGTCAGGTTGAGTTCACCCCTCTGCATCAGCTCGGTGAGGGTTCGCCCGCGGGCGAGTTCCATCACCAGAAACGGACGGCCCTCTGCGGTCTCGCCGTAGTCGAACAGCGTCGCGATGTTGCGGTGGCTGAGATCGGAAACTGCGCGCGCCTCGCGCAGGAAGCGAGCGCGATAATCGTGGGAATCCGAATTAACTGACGGAAATTTGATGGCTACGCGTCGCCCCAGGTGCGTGTCTTCGGCAAGATACACGGTGCCCATGCCGCCCTCGCCGAGTGGCTCAAGAATTCTGTAATGGGAAACCGTTTGCCCGATCATTAGCGGAATCATGAAACAAGGCTTGCCTGGGCGCTCCTTGTTTAAATGGTGGGCACCTCTGTCCAGGGTGTCTGGAACGAGAGGTTGATGAAGTAGGCGTGATATTACGCCACGCGTCCAGGCTTTTCAATCCTTAGCTTTGCAGCACGAGTGGCCAGTCTCTCCAGAACTGGCGCAAACTAAAAGGCGCCGCGTCAATTCAGACGCGGCGCCTTGCGGTTTCACTTGGAGCCGATAGCGTTTACTGAACCACATCAAGCGCGATTAACTGGCGACCGGAAATGACAAACTTCTCGGGCATCAGCTCCATCTCATAAACAGCCGACAGTGCCGTGGGCGTGTAGCCACCCGAACTGCGGTCGCTGTTGAGCGTGGCAACAACCGAGGGAGGCAGGTTTGGCAATTCGCTGGTGCCGATTACAGCGCCGGGCGTGATGCGGAAGAGTTTTACATACAGTCGGTCGCTCTTCTTCATTTTGTTAATGGCGCCCACCAGTTGGCCCAAATCCTGCGGGACGAAAGCACGCGCCGCCGAACCTTCCTGGAGCGCGCCGCCATCGCCGACAAAAACCAACAACTGGCCAGGCGTGGCGTCTTCCGGAATTTGCACCGGAATGCGCTGGACAAACTGTTTGCCGGATTCAGTGCGCACGTAGGCCTGCACTTCAATCGTTTCGCCGCGACGTGCTTCAGTTTTGTTCAAAGCAATTCGTTCGAGCGTGGCGGCATACTTGGTGTCGGTGGAGGTGATGTCGAGCGTTACGCCTTCAATCGTCACGTCGTCGAAGCCGCTGCCCAGCAGCGATCCGATCGGTGCGGCGACGGAACCGGCGGCGAGTATTGGTGAATTGGCCGAGGAAAAACGCCGGTCGAGTTCGATCGTCTCCTGACCCTTTACGTTGATTGCGCCTTTGATTGAAATGGTTGACTCGCCCAGCGCTCGCTCGCTCGAGGTGATCGTATTGAAGACCGTGATGTTAAGCAGCAGCGGCGTCAGGAAAGGATCGTTGGCGATTTCATAAGTAAACGTCTCGCTGCGATCGCGGCTGGTGCGCAAGTTAATCTTCACTGGAATCATTTTTGGCGCCTGACCCAGTTGGCCAAATACGCCCACTGAGCGGTCCTGAGAAATCGATCCCATCATCGCTTGCGGAACGGATAGCTTGAAGGAGTTGTTGACGTTTGGAATTACGGTTACGACCGAGGTCTCGCTCATCGGCATGTCCGCAGCGCCGAGGCTGAGAAACGGATGGCCAAACGCATAGATGCGATCACCGTCTCTGAAAGTGACCGTCCCAGAAGCCGCGATGGAATAATCGCCGCGGACCAGTTGCACGCTGATCGACGTGCCAGGCAGCAGCGTCTTCTCGGTCGCCTTGGCCATCGGCGTGATGCCGGCCCCACCGCCGGCGCCGGAAATTGGCAACAGGCCATTCGCCATCAGTTCGGGCGAAAACATTGCGAGCGATTCCTGGCTGATTCCGCCGAAGACTACCGGCGTCGCAATCGGAGCGATCTGTTGGCCCATCAGAGGCACGAGCCGCGAACCTGCGGACACGGGAGCGATTAGCGAAGTGGAGTTGACGGACTGCTTCGGCAGACGTGGCTTCCAATCAGTCGCTGCCAGTTCGGCCAGTGAAACTGAGCGCGGCTCGCGCGCAACCTGCGCGACGCTCGATCCCTTCTCGAAGATGTCGATCATCTGCTGGATCGGCGTGATGCCCGCGATTGGTTCTTTGGAGAACGGAAAACTAAAAGCAATTGCGCCCACGAGCTTTCCGTCAATGTAGACTGGCGAGCCTGACATCCCGGCAAATACGCCTGTCTTTTCGACGTTTGCCCCGCTCAACTTTCCGATGATTAGCGACTGACGAGGGCCGGGATAACCCGGCAGGACGCCGAGGATCTCGACGCCAAAATCCTGCGGCTCGGTTCCGGAAAAAACCGTTCCCGCCGTGCCCTTCATGCCGGGGCGCAAATCTTCGAGGGCAAAAAATCGCGGGTCTTTCGAGGTCGCTGCGGTGGTAGCAGCCGGTTTCGTGTCGGCCTTCGCCTTGGCGGCAGGCTTTTGCGCGACAGCCGAATTGTTGAGGGCCAAAATTGCCAGCGAAACCAAAAAAATCTTGAGTGAGCTTTTCATTAAAACGATTACCTCTTGCTGTTTACTGCGCGGCGGCGGCGCGGCCGCCGAAGGGCTTGACTATAGCTTTCGCTCCAGAGCCGGTCAAGGTAGTCGGTTCCTCGCCCGCGTCAGGTGACTTCTGGTGAGCTTTAGACGCGCCAACTGCGGAAAACGTTCCTTTGGCAACGCGACGAGATTGGCTAGCTCGCCGATTTCGCGCGAGCTGCCGTTTCGCGAATTCCACGAGTCAGACTAAGATCGTCGCCAATGCATTTAATCGCAGGGTTCATACTCGCCGGCGGCCAATCGCGCCGCATGGGCACGGACAAGTCGGCGCTGGTGCTGGATGGCCGGAGCTTTGTCGAACGCATCGCGCGTGAACTCGCCGGCGTTGCCGAGTCTGTAACGCTGGTAGGCAAACCTGCTGCCGATCGTAATGGCGGAACGGTTCAAACTGATGTGCCAATTGTGCCCGATGTTTTCCCAAACTGGGGCGCGCTCGGCGGCGTTCACGCCGCCATCGCAAACTGCACTGCGGAGTGGGCGCTGGTAGTTGCGTGCGACTTCCCTTTCGTGACGAAAGAGCTATTCGGCCGGCTGGCAAGTGTCCGCGACAACTTTGACGCGGTCGCGCCAGTGCAACGCGATCAAATTCCGCAACCGCTGTGCGCGCTCTATCGAGTTGTCCCCTGCTTGAGCCTGGCCGAGCGCATGATCAAATCCGGCGAACGAAAACCGATTGCTCTGCTACAATCCGTGCATACGCGCTGGGTACCGTTTTCCGAGATTGAGGATATCGCTGGAGCAGCACGTTTTTTTGATAACATAAACACGCCCCAGGATTACCATCGCATCTCGGAAAACCGAACGTAGTTCAAACCTTTAGGGTTGAATCTGATTCAACCCACGAATCGTTTCATCGTTACCAGGAGAACATGGCTCAGAAACGACGACTGGGAAAAAAGCTTTTTAAGTCGCTGCTACCGATCCTGCTTGTCCTGGCAGTGGCCTTTCTGGGTGTGCTGGGCTGGATTGTTTTTGGAATCACGAGTCCGCCGCGTCAGGCTTACCTCGTCACACCTCAATCGTTTGCCAACATTAGCGGAACGGCTCTCAAGGTAACCGACGAGACCTGGACGAATCGGGATGGCACGACGGCGCGAGGATGGTTA
>JANMVC010000378.1:0-8612 GCA_031392315.1 Pyrinomonadaceae bacterium
GTTCTATCGACAAGGTGCCGGATTACATCAAGCGGGTGAAGGCCGGAGAGTTTCGGCTGATGGGATTCGGCCATCGAGTTTACAAGAACTACGATCCGCGCGCGCGCATTATCAAGCAGGTGGCGGATGAAGTCTTCGAAGTTACGGGTGTCGATCCAATGTTGAAGATTGCGCTGGAGCTCGAGCGGATTGCGCTTGAGGACGAATACTTTGTGAAGCGCCGGCTGTATCCAAATGTGGACTTCTACTCGGGCATCATCTATCAGGCGATGCGCTTCCCGGTCGATATGTTTCCGGTGTTGTTTGCGATTCCGCGCACGTCAGGCTGGCTGGCGCAGTGGGTTGAGCTATTGGAAGATCCCGACCAGAAGATCGCGCGCCCGCGGCAGATTTATTTAGGCCATCGCACGCGTGATTATGTTCCGATTGATAAACGTAAGGCAGCGACCAGCGAGGCGGCTGGAGCGTAGAAGTTGGTGCACCCGGCAAGACTCGAACTTGCGACCCTCTGATTCGAAGTCAGATACTCTATCCAGCTGAGCTACGGGTGCCTAAGAGCGGTAAATAGTAAATCGTGAATAGTGAATAGTTAAAACCTGAATGCCGTCTGCTCCTGCCGACTGCCGACTGCTTAGTGTCCGCTGCTCTGGATTACCTTGCGAATAAAGCGCACTAGATCTTTCATTTCTTCCGGCGACATCTTGTCCTTAAACGCCGGCATCCCGTCGCCACCGTTCGTTATTTGCTTGATGAAGTCTTCGTCAGAATGCTTCAGCGCATGGCCTTCGTGGAAGCTGGGCACTGTCATCTTCTTACCATCCACGGTCTTCACGCCGCCCATGCCATCCTCTCCGTGACAACCCACGCAGTTCTTTTGAAAGTTGGCGCGCGCCACGGCAAACTCGTCTGGCGCAACAGTAGCTTTGGCAACAGGTGAAACAGCGGTTGTAGGCGCGGTTTGATTATTTGCCACCGTACCCGAGTTGCTGCAGGCGCTCGACAGCAATACCCCACCAGTGATCAAGAATGTCAGCGTAACCAACTTCATCCGGAAATCCCTCCCGTTCAATCGAAATCAAGTGTCGTAATTGAAAACAGGATAACACGACCAGCGGCGCAATACAGAAACGCCCTTCCATCAGCAATACCTACCCGCTTCGACTATTGCTTCCCTGCCCGGTTGCAATCGATCAAGAGACTAGGCAGAATATTCCAGCGCGTCAAACATTCATCGCTTATTGAACTCGGTCGAGATTCCTCCACGGTAACAGAGGTCACATGCAACATGAGCACTGACAAAGAAGGCACCGCCACCAGAGGGTCGCTGCGCCTCGCCCCAAATTGTGTTGAGCTCGAAGTCGAAAAAGCGAAGCTGCCCAGACAGTTCGTTAACTTCACCTTTTATCGCGCCCTTCCCGAGTGGCGCATGCTGACTGACGTTGACAAAAAAAAGAGCAAGGAAGAGTTTATTAAGACCGTGGACGAATTTCGCGGCCCACTTCTGCTTAACAGCTACTCGACGATCGGCTTGCGCACAAATGTTGACTTCATGATCTGGCGGATTGGCTACGAGCTCGATCCGATTCAGGAGATGACTTCACGAATCAACCATACGCAAATGGCTAAATACCTCGAGCCTTCGCAGTCGTTTCTGTCGATGACGAAGCGTTCGATGTACATCGACAAAGACAATCCTGACCACGTGGAAGATCGTCTGCACATCGTGCCTGGCAAGTCAGACTATCTTTTTGTCTATCCGTTTGTGAAAACTCGCGAGTGGTATTCGCGCACCGCCGACCAACGCCAGGAAATGATGGACGAACACATTCGCATCGGCACGAAGTATCGTTCAGTCAAACTTCACACCACGTATTCCTTCGGCCTGGATGATCAGGAGTTTGTGGTCGCGTTTGAAACGGACAACCCCGCCGACTTTCTCGATCTGGTCCAGGAACTGCGCGAAACAAAAGCCAGCTCGTACACGCTGCGCGACACACCGATGTTTACCTGCCGCCGGCGCAGTCTCGCCGAATGTCTTGAGGCGCTGGGTTAAAGCTGGGAGCGCAGGCATCTTGCCTGCCGGCGCCGAAGCCGCGAAAAAGCCCGTTTCTGGCTGGATGATTAAGTATCTTTGCAACCCTTTCGATCAATCAGTCAGATGAAACTACTCAGCAGTCTACTCATAATCGCTCTTCTACTCTTCCAGAATGCGCTAGCTCAAACCACAAACCAGGCGAACGAATACCTCTGGTACGAATCCGAGAACATGCGCGGCTTCGGCACTAAGCCGACCGGCGAACCAATCCAAAACCCTTCGTGGCTCGGGCTGCCGCGCGCAAAGGCGCCGGGCTGGGGCATCAACGGCCCCGGCGTGTCCGCTGAATGGTCGCAGGGCGGCGAAAGCGAATGGAACTCGGCCACTGCCAGCGCAGACGAATCACGCGCGACACTTTATCAAGACATTGAAATTCCGCGCGGCGGCGACTACAAGATTTGGATTCGTTACGCCGACTGGGCCAGCAAGACCGAGAACTTCGCTATCAAAATCACTCAAGGTGATCGCGAAGTCTTCCGCCAGGAGTTTGGCGCCAACGCCATCGTCGATGCTCACGATGAAACCAGCATGTATTGGGGCTGGGCCTTCACCTGGGATGGCGCCCCGGCAACGCTCGCCAAAGGGCCGGCGCGAATTTCAGTCGAAATTGAAAAACCTTCACAGGCGCTGCGACAGGTCGATTGCTTCCTACTGACAAATGATCTGGCTTACGTTCCCGACGGCCGGCGCAAGCCAGACTTCGCTGCCGCCCGTTATCTGCGCGAATGGTCCGCGACGCGCTCGCCGCTCACATCGCTTCTCAGTCCACCGGTTTCAAATGCAATCCCCAGCGCCTGGAAGCAGCCGAAGATCGCCGGCCGCGATTTCCTGATGCCCTGGAATATCACGCCGGAGTTTTGGAAAAACTACGATCAGCCCGCAACGGAACGTGCGCTCTATCCATTCAACGCCGAGCCCATCGAAGAGTTTGTAAAAAAGTACAAAGGCTCGCGTGATGTGCCGCTCTTCAGCTCGAAGCTGGTCGTGCCGGTGATCTACATCACGTACCTACCCGAGTATTTGAAAGAGGGCAGCGCGTTTCGACGTTACTTAAGCGAAACGAAGTCGCCGTTTGCGATTCTGATTAACTATGGCTCGGCAGCCATGCCTGAGGCGGAAGCGCGTGCTGCCTGGAACGTGTTGAATGGCGAATTGAAGGATCAGTTTCTCGGTTGGGTTTCCGGCGAGAGCGTCGGCTACGTGTGGGAACACGCGCCCATGGAGCTCAAGGTTTCGCCATCAATGTCGCGGCAGGAGCTGCTCGAAGCGCATCGCGTTTTCTACGACAAGGCCATCGCGCGGAAGTGGGCGGCAATTTTCCACGTCGACACCGGCGCGATGTGGGACAAACTAATTCCCGCGCAAGCCACTTCGAGCACTTCATTTGCTCATGCGCTCACCGATTGGGGCGTGCAACTGCTGGGAATTGAAACTGCGGCGGTGCAGCCGATGCTCGCGATGCGAGTAGCGTTTACGCGCGGCGCGGCGCGGCAGCAGGGCGTCAACTTCCTTTACTACCACGCGCCAAACTTCGGCGACTCCGCCACTACGTTTACCAAAGCGCAAAACTTTGCCGGCCCCGACAATTTTTTCCATTCGCGTTACGGCGCCACGATGGGGCCGTCGCTTTCCTGGTATCGCAAGAGTTACTACTTTTATTACATGTCGGGAGCGGCAGCGATCTATCTGGAGCAAGGCGGCGATCAGTTTTTCAAACCCGGGCCGGGCGAACATGAATTCCAGTTAAACCCACTCGGCAAAATTACTGAAGAATTTATGCGCTTCGCCGAGAAGCATCCCGCCCGCGGCGTGCCCTACACGCCTGTAGCTTTTCTGCTTGATCCGGCGCACGGCTGGGACATGACTGACTATCCCCAGTGGCCGTTTCAAGTTTCGCAGATCAGCCGCGGCGATCTCGCGCTGCGCGAGTTGTTTGGCGCCGCGTATTATCCGGGTTTGGTGAAAGAGGGTGAACCTGCGACCGCAGATCATCAGATGTTCGTTAACGGCATCTTCGGCGACATCTTCGATGTGCTGGTCGCCTCGGAAAGTCCCGGTCCAAGGTCCAATGTCCAAAGTCCAATGCCTCAGGTAAAGAGTCGCGCCAACGCTGGGAGCGCAGGCGCGAACAAACCCGCCGCCAACAGAGCCGCCGAGCGTGCGTATGTCGGCAGCGACGCCAGCACCCTCTCCACTGCCAATCAGTCGCGCGCCACTGCTCGTTCCCGCAATCCGATCGACTTGAATCCATATCGCGCTCTCGTCGTGGGCGGCCAGATCGATTGGTCGCCGCAATGGGTTCAACGCCTGACCACATACGTCACCTCCGGCGGCACGGTCGTGCTTAACGCGGCACAGGTCAAGGGCCTCCCCGCGGAATTGCTCGGCCTGCGCCTGCTGGCCGAAACAGGCGAAGCGCATAACGCTCGCTGCCTCTCACCGGGCGAAGCGGCGCAAGACTTGAAGGGCCAAATATTTCGTTACCGCAAGGCAGAGCTGAAAGGCGCGCAACCGCTGCTCACCACCGTCAACGGCGAACCGCTCGTTACCATTAACAAGGTCGGCAAAGGCAACATCGTTCTGTCCACGCTTCCGGATTTGCTCGGCGAAGACGAGCGCTTGACACCTTTCGCCGCCCACATGCTGGCACACGTTTTCGCCGACGCCACCCCAATCAAAGTCAGCGGCAACGTCGAGTATTTGCTTAACCAAACCGATACGGGTTGGATCGTCACGCTCTTCAACAACGAAGGAGTATTCAAACCTCAACAAGGCCTGGCCCGAGTGGATCGCACGGCAGTTGTGACGGCAAATGTTAGTTGGAGTGGAGCCGGATTCGCGCGGGCTCAGGAATGGATTTCAGAGCGTGACTTAAAGATTCAGAAACAAACTGGCCGGCCTGACAACGTGAGCATCAACATCGCACCCGGCGGTGTTGCGATCGTCGAACTGCGGTAGTTCCTTGTAACGCAAACTGTTAGTTTGCGTCTCCGGTGAATCGAGTAATCTTAACCAATGACCTACGCAAACTAACAGTTTGCGTTACATCAACTGTTCCCTTCCAGCCGTCGCCGCGCCGCTGCGTTGGCAATCTCTTCCTGCCCGTTGAGCGTCAACAATCGCACCGCCGCGATGCGCACATAAACGTTGTCGTGACTCTCAATCGCCCGCACCAACGGCTGCACTTCTCCCGTCTTCGCCATTGCCAGCAAGAGACAAAGAGCGCTGTACGTTTCCTCGCGGCTCTCGCCGCCAAGCAGATCGATCACTTCGGCCGCCAGGCCTGATGACGCGATCGCCTTTCCAATATTCGTGCGCCGTTCGGGCGAAGCTTCTTCGAAAGCGCGAGTAAACGACTCGACCACGCGCACATGATCCAGCGCACGGAGTTCCTGGGCGGCAGCATTGCGAACCTCGGGTGACGGATCGTCAAAGCGCGAGGTGATCCGGCTAAACTCATCGGGCGCGCTCACCATTGCGGCCGGAGCCAAACCAGGGTCAGCTTCGATCACATTTTGCGGTGAGGCTTCGATGACGGTAGGCGGATTCTGAATCGCGGCAGCTTCGGCGATTCCAGGCTTGTTGAAGCTGGAGACACTGTCTTGTCCGTTTGTTGCCGAAGCGGCAATGGAGGTCGCGGGTAAGGCGGGAGCGACCGGGGCAACTGGCGGCGATGCCGCCTGGAAGACTCGCGGGGTAGGCCGCAAATTTTCGGCCGGATCGTCACGCCACTCGCCGGCATTTTCGTGCAGTTCCGGTTGTTGCTGAACGACCAGGCGTTCGAATTGTTCGGTCGCGCGGAGCTGAGCTTCTTCTTCCGACTGCAATCGCTCCTTCTCTTGTTGCAAGCGATGCTCGGCGGCGACGCGGCTACGGGCCGCCTCTTCTATGCGACGCCGTTGAGCGTCCTCAAGGCGGCGCAGTTGCTCAGTCTCTTCCTTGATGCGCTTTTCCTGTTCGGCTAACGACTGTGTGGCCACCGCGACATTCCGCCGGGCTTCTTCCAACTTGGCCAGAATCCGCTCTTCTTCCAGTTGACCCTTGCGCGCCTCCGCTTCAACTCGCTGCACCTTCTCAGCCACCAGCCGGTAGCTTTCTTCGGCAGTGCGGCGGCGGGTGTCTGCATCTTCAATCCGCTTGCGCGCCTGCGTATCGGCGATGCGCAAACTCTCAATCTGGCTGCTGATCTGTCGCTCCTGCTCGGCGCGTTGCTGTGCCTCGTTCTGAATCTGCTGACGCATAGCCGCCAGTTGCGACAGTCTCTGTTCCTGCTCGGCGGCGCGATACCGATCTTCAGCCTCAAGGTGTTGCTTCTCTTCCTCGGCCCGCCGGCGAACCTCGTCAAGCAAACGACGCGACTCTTCGGCCCCCTGCGCGAGTTCAGCTTCTATTCGCGAGCGTTCCGCCTCGGCCTGTTGGCGCGCCTCATCGGCGGCCTTCATTCGCGCCTGCGCGGCGACAAGTTGCTGCGCTTCCTCAACGGCCTTTTCGCGCGCTGCCTCAACTTCGGCGCGCCGCGTTGCCACTTCCGCCGCAGTTTGCCGCATCGCCTCCACTTGCTGCAGCAACTGCGCCTGCTCGGTTCGTGTCTTCTCTTCCGCTGCGCGCAACCGCTCGGATTCAGCCTGCCGCGCTGCTTCGACTACCGCTAGCTGCTCCTTCTCCGCGGCCAGACGCAGCGTATCCTGGTTCGCCTGGTGACGCGCCGCTTCCACTTCGGTGCGCCGCAAAGCTGCCTCGGCCAGAGCATTCTGTAGTGCCTCTTCCTCGCTGCGAAGCCTCTCCATCTCAGCCTTGTGCGTGGCTTCAGCTTGCTGGCGCGCATGCTCGACTTCAGCGAGACGAGCGCGCTCGGTGGCCAGGCGACGCTCGGCTTGTAGTTGAACGCGGGCGCGGGCAATTTCGTCCGCGGCTAATCGCAGCTTAGTGACCTCGAGCCGCAACATCGCATCTTCCTGTGCGAAGCGCTGCGCCTCGTCCTCCGCTCTCATCCTGGCCGTATGGGCGTCTGCCAATTTCTGTTCTTCGTCGCGACGACGCTGGAGGGCTTCTGCTTCGGCGCGCTGGCGCAACTCTTCTTCCTGTTGCCGTCGCGCGGCGGCTTCCGCGTTAAGATTGGCCTCGCTCTCCAACCGCGCTTCCGTTTCCCTCTCCAGCCTTAGCCGCGAACTGACGGTGTCGTCGAGCCGCTGCTGGAGATCCTCCACAGCCTTCCGCGCGGCCGCTTCATCAAGCAGCAACTTCGCTTCATCATCGGGCACGCTATCGTCTGTGAGCGCAGCGACGTTTGACACACCTTCACTCGCGCCCGAAACCGATAGCGCGGGATGCACTGTTGGCCCGCCCTCTACCGGCGGTTCTGACAAGAAGCCAACAACTGGCTGTACTTCGGCCTCACTTTGCGACTCGATTACTTGATGATCGCTGGGCTGTTCGACTGGGATCCTGCTTTCCCGAACCTGACTTTGAGGGACATCCGCGACGCGAGCGTCGCCCAATTCCGCGAGGGCCGCACTCGCCGCGTCGCGCACTTCCTGCGCTTCGTCAAAGAGCGCGGCAATCAGATGAACATTGCCCTGCCTGTTTCCTAACTTTCCGATCGTGCGCGCCGCCGCAACGCGTTCACTCGGCAAAGGCGCGGAGCGCAGGCTGTCGATCGCCTCATCGAAGTAGCCATGATCCACAAAGAGTTGACGTGCGCGGTCCAACTCTGCCTGAGCTTCGGCGTTTGACTCAGCAGCCGCACTTGCCTCCGCCTTAACAACGGACGCTTCGCTGGCATTTTCAGATGCACCGGTTTTCGGTTGATCTGTAGTGGCTTTGGATTCGTGGGCGGTGATTACAAACAGCAACTCATGCGCCACTGCACGGCGATTATCCTTCTCAGCAGAATCAATCCGGCGCGCTTCCTTCGTGTGTCCGGCGAGAAAGTTTCTGAGGTCGCGTAAGACTGCGTCAAGCTTTGCGGATGCGTTCGGCTGAGGCTCGGACGCACCATTATCCTGACCTGCCGATTGCGGTTCCGGCTGCCGTTCCCGGCTGGTCGCTGCTGCAGATTCTGAATTGGCTTGAGGCACTTGCGAGTCAGACCTCTTCTGTCTCAGGCGAAACAATGCGTTAGCCACCCCTTTGATTTAGACTTCGTTTGGCGCAGAGCATATCCTATTTCCTGGCCATTTCTATAGCGTAAACGCACCTAGCCAGAATTTTCGCACAGCTCGACCCTATCGTTTTCTTTGCCTAGTTAAACAAACCATTAACTGGCTGTTTTTCCCGCAAAGTTCTTAGAGTATTCGCTCCAGACCTGACCGGGACACTCGAGTGAAAGACTGGTAGTGCGTCTGTTTGTTGTGGCAGGCGCATCTTGCGCGTGATCACGGGCGGGACGCGCGTGCCACATTTGAAAGCCAATCACGAACCTCCAAGGCCGCGTTGTGACTCAGTCGCGCCGATCCGCTACAATCCGGTCTTTGCAATTTCTTTCAGACGAGAAACGATGTCGAAAGTCGCGCGCAAG